>CAYHXK010000300.1:0-3743 GCA_964360125.1 uncultured Sterolibacterium sp. | reverse complement strand
CCCGCCGTGTCCATCTTCCAGGCGGCATTCAGGGTCAGGAAACGCGCCTGGTCGATAAGGATGCGGGCATTGGCGATGCGTTCGCGGGTCACACCCTGGTCGGCCACCGGCTTGTGGAAGGCGACGCGCTTCAACGCCCGCTTGCACATCAGTTCCAGCGCGCGCTCGGCCAGGCCGATCAGGCGCATGCAGTGATGGATGCGGCCCGGCCCGAGGCGGCCCTGGGCAATCTCGAAGCCGCGGCCTTCGCCGAGCAGGATGTTCGACAGCGGCACCCGCACGTTGTCGAAGTCCACCTCGCCATGCCCGTGCGGCGCATGGTCGTAGCCGAACACGTTGAGCGCCCGCACCAGCTTGACGCCGGGCGTGTCCATCGGCACCAGCACCATCGATTGTTGGCTATGCCGGCTGGGGTTGTCGGGATCGGTCTTGCCCATGAAAATGAGAATCTTGCAGCGCGGATCGGGAGCGCCGGAGGTCCACCACTTGCGCCCGTTGATGACGTAGTCGTTGCCGTCGCGGACTATCCGGGCCTGGATGTTGGTGGCGTCGCTCGAGGCCACGTCCGGCTCGGTCATGGCGAAGCCGGAGCGTATCTTCCCCTCCAGCAAGGGCACCAGCCATTCGCGTTTCTGGGCCTCGTTGCCGTAGCGCTCGATGGTTTCCATGTTGCCGGTATCCGGCGCGGAGCAATTGAAGGCTTCCGGCGCAATGTGGGAACGACCCATGATCTCGCACAGCGGTGCGTATTCCAGATTGCTCAGGCCGGCGCCGCGTTCCGATTGCGGCAGGAACAGGTTCCACAGGCCGGCGGCACGCGCCTTCTGCTTGAGTTGTTCCATCACCAGGGTGGGCACCCAGGGGTTGCCCTGGGCCCGGTTCGCTTCGACCTCGGCGTGAAACCGTTCCTCGTTCGGATAGATGTGCGCATCCATGAAGGCCGTGAGGCGTTGTTGCAGGTCTCTGACCTTGTCCGAGTAGGCGAAATCCATGTTGTTTCCTTTTTTCCAGAAGTGTGCGATTCAGTGCTTGTCCATGATGCGCTCGACCTGGCGCCAGGCTGCTTCGGCCAGCGGCCGGGTACGCTTGCCGGTTTCAATGGCTTCCTGGCTCGCTGCGTTGCCCTGCAAGGCGCGCGCCATGATCCCCTGCAGGATGCCGGCCAGGCGGAACATGTTGAAAGCCATGTAGTACTCCCATTCCTGCGGTTCGATCTGCGCGCGGCCGGTGCGCCGGCAATAGGCGGCGACGTATTCGGCCTCGCTGGGGATGCCCAGCGCCGCACAGTCGACGCCGACCAGCCCGCGGAACTGGCCGGGCGACAGCCGCCAGGTCATGCAGTGATAGGCGAAATCGGCGAGCGGATGGCCGAGCGTCGACAATTCCCAGTCGAGCACGGCGAGGATGCGCGGCTCGCCGGCATGGAAGATGACATTGTCGAGGCGGAAATCGCCATGCACGATGCGCGTCTCGTCGCCGGCTGGAATGTGTTGCGGCAGCCAGGCGATGAGCTGGTCCATGGCTTCGATTTTCTCGGTCTCCGCCGCCTTGTACTGCTTGCTCCAGCGCGCCACCTGGCGCTCCAGGTAATTGCCCGGCTTGCCGTAATCGCCCAAGCCGAGCGCAACGTAATCGACCGAGTGCAGCGCGGCAATGACGCGGTTCATCTCGTCGAAAATGGTGCATCTCTCCGTCGGCGCCATGCCCGGCAAGGAGGGATCCCAGAGTATGCGGCCCTCGACGTAATCCATGATGTAGAAGGACGTACCGACGACCTCCGGGTCCTCGCACAGCGCGTAGCTCCTGGCCACCGGCACGTCGGTGTGCGCCAGCGCGGTGATGACGCGGTATTCGCGCTCCACCGCATGCGCCGAGGGCAACAGCTTGCCTGGCGGCTTGCGGCGCATGACGTAGCCCTTGCCGTCCGTGGCGCGAATCAGGTAGGTTGGGTTGGACTGACCGCCCTTGAATTGTTCGACCCCGCGCAGTCCCTTGAAACCCTCGACATGCCGGCGCATCCACGCCGCCAGCCGCTCGCCGTCGAAGGCATTCTGCGGCGCGACCGGCCGGGTGCCGATGAATCGCTGCTGGCTGTCGTCGCTCATGCTGGACGGTGATGTAGGGTAGTCAAGGGCGCCTAGATCAGCTTCACCAGTTGCTTGCCGAAGTTCTGTCCCTTCAGCATCCCGATAAATGCCGCCGGAGCCTGTTCCAGGCCCTGCGCGACGCTCTCGCGATACTTGATGCGGCCGCTGGCGACATGGGCGGCCAGTTCCTGCAGAGCCACCGGCCAGCGCGGCAGGTGCTCGGAGACGATGAAGCCCTGCATCTTGATGCGGTTCATCAATACCGAGCCGATGTTCTTCATCGGATAGGGCGCGGAGTTGTACTGGGAGATCAGTCCGCACACGGCGATGCGCGAAAAGGGGTTCATGCGCCCCAGCAGGGTGTCGAAAATCTCCCCGCCGACATTCTCGAACAGGCAGTCGATGCCGTCGGGCGTGGCCGCCTTGAGGTCGGCCCAGAGCTTGCCCGCCTTGTAGTCGATGCAGGCGTCGAAACCCAGTTCCTCGACCACGTAACGGCATTTCTCCGCGCCGCCGGCGATGCCGACCGCACGACAACCGTGGATCTTCGCCAGTTGGCCGACCACGCTGCCGACCGCGCCGGAGGCCGCCGTCACCACCACCGTCTCGCCGGGCTTGGGCGCGCAGATGTCCAGCAGTCCGTACCAGGCGGTCACGCCTGGCATGCCGAGCACACCGAGATAGGCGGACAGCGGAACCCGGCTGGCATCGACTTTTTGCAGCATGCTGCCATCGCTGACGCCATACAGCTGCCAGCCGAAAAATCCCCCCACCTTGTCGCCGGGCTTGAAATTCGGGTTGTTCGACTTGACCACTTCGCCGGCCGTGCCGCCCACCATCACTTCGCCGATAGCCACAGGCTTGCGATAGGACTTGGCGTCGTTCATGGCGCCGCGCATATAGGGATCCAGCGAAAGGTAGTGGTTGCGCACCAGCAATTCGCCTTCTTTCGGCTCGGGAATCTCGCTCTCGACCAGGCGGAAATTATTTTCCTCGACCCAGGCGGCGGGCCGGCTGGCGAGTACGATTTGCAGGTTTTTATCGGTCATGTTTGACTCCGGTTACTCACGCGGTACTCGCTCCGCCATCGACCGCGACATACTGGCCGGTGATGTGGCGCGATGCTGCGGAAGCCAGGAATACCACCACGCCCTTCAGGTCCTCCTCGCCGCCGAGGCGATGCAACGGCGTCGAGGCGATCACCATTTTCTCGATCTTTTCCAGCAAGCCCTGCGACATCTTCGACGGGAAGAAGCCGGGGCAGATGGCATTCACATTGATGTTGTACTTGCCCCATTCCGAAGCCAGCGCCCGGGTGAAGTTCACCGCCGCGCCCTTGCTGGTGTTGTAGGCGATGGTGGTCATGTCGGGCGGGCCGCCTGCCAGGCCGGCAACCGAGGCGATGTTGATGATCTTGCCCGACTTCCGCGGAATCATCGCGCGCTTGCCGACTTCGCGACTGAGAAAAAACATGGCGTCGATGTTGAGCTTCATCACCTTGTGCCAGGCCTCGTCCGGATAGTCCTCTGCCGGCGCGCCCCAGGTGGCGCCGGCGTTATTCACCAGGATGTCGATGCCGCCGAACTTCGCCAGCACCTGGTCGACCATGCCGGGAATGCCGTCGAACTTGGACAGGTCGCCGGTAATCGTCAGGCA
>CAYHXK010000299.1:0-3744 GCA_964360125.1 uncultured Sterolibacterium sp. | reverse complement strand
GCGCGGTAAAAAAATCACGCATCAAACGCAAACTCTCGCAAATTGACCTCGCGCAACGCATGAAATCGAGTCAATCGCGCATTGCTAAAATTGAAGCGGGTGATTCCTCGGTTTCGCTGGATTTGATCGTACGTGCGCTTATCGCCAGCGGCGCAACGACACGCGATATTCAGGCGGCGTTTACGGCAAACGAACGGATGGCGGGCTAATCGACATTCGGAGTTAGCCTTCTTCCTGCTGCCCAAGAATGGCCATTTGGCAATGGGAAAAGAATGGTTACCCTGACTCCGAAATATAACTCAAACAGTTCGAACAACAACTGGCGCGGTATGGATAGTAGACTACGGACCTAATCAGATTCAGTGCGGGAGAAGCGTTATGGCCAGCGGAAAGATACTCAGACAATTGGTGAAGGCAGGGGTCGTCGGGGACGCGACCGCCTTTCGACAAGCATCCGAGGCCGTCATCCAGGAAGAGCGCCAAAAGCAGCACCATCTGCTTGCCAATGATCTTGAACGACTGCTTTATGCGGATCACGCCAGCATGACGCCTGCCACGCGCAAGCTGCACCTGGCCGCCACGCTACCCACCAACAAGGACAACGGTCTTGTCCTCCTGGAGGAGCGACCCGCATTGCGCGAGGAAAAAGACATCGTGCTTTCCGATTCCACCCGCTCCGCGCTGCAAGAAATCCTGCTTGAACACAACCGCGAAGATACGTTGCGCTCCTTCGGTTTACTGCCTGCACAGAAGCTGCTGTTCTTCGGCCCACCCGGGTGTGGGAAGACGCTGGCAGCAGAGATCATCGCCAACAGTTTGTCGCTGCCGCTGGTGCTAGTGCGGCTGGATTCCTTGATTTCTTCCTTTTTGGGGGAAACGGCCGCCAACCTGCGCAAGGTGTTCGACTACTTTAGCCAATACCCTGTCGTCGCCTTGTTTGATGAATTCGACGCCCTAACCAAGGATCGCGGTGATAGCGCTGATCATGGCGAACTCAAGCGGTCGGTGAATGCCGTGCTTCAAATGATGGATGGTTACCGGGGCAACAGCATCCTGATCGCTACCACCAATTACGAGTCGCTTCTGGACAAGGCCGTGTGGCGGCGGTTCGATGAGATCATCAAGTTCGACATGCCGAATCTGGAGCAAATCAAGCGCCTGCTTGCGATGAAGCTGGGTGGCGTTCGTCGCGGCTTCGAGCCAGCCGATACCCTGATTGCTTCCATGTTCAAAGGCATGTCCCACGCCGACATCGAGCGGGTTTTGCGCCGTGCGGTAAAGGAAATGATTCTCTCCGGACGCGAGTTCCTGGAAAAACCGCATCTGGATGCGGCACTGGCGCGCGAACATCGAGTACAGGCCTAAACCACAGAGACGTTCCTCCGGATGCCATACGATCATCTACGACTGGGAAGGGAAGAACCCCTCACTGACCGGCATCGGCGCCAAGACAAGCGGCCCAGATTCAAACCCGATGATCCTCGCGGTTTCGGCGCGATTTTGCGTGAGCGGTTCCGCGACGCCAACGAGCGCAATGCGCAAGCCGACATAGGAGGGTTCGATAGCCGCCGGCTCCTCAAGATACAACTGCGTGCCGGCGAGAAACTGCTGCCGCAGTTCGATGCCATACCCGGCATAGAAATCGTCAGCCAGGAAGCCGAAACCATCGTGCTGGCATTTGCCACGGATGAGGGACTCGCAAACTTTTAACGCCGGCTGGCAACGCTGGCACAGGCAGGCGACGTTACCCGCAAAGAGTTGCTCTACGTTGTAGAGGATTTCGACCGCTGGACGCGGGATGATCGCCTGGGCACCGCGCTGCGCGAGCAAGGCATGCCGGAGCAGCCAGTCTTCATGCTTGACGTGGAGTTATGGCCCGTCGAGGCCCGCGAGCAACGGGACCGATTGTTGGTCAGCTTCCGCCAGTGGCTGCAACAAGCTGGCGTCGAACTCCTCGATACATTGAGCCAGCCTTCGCTCGCGATGGTTCGCGTCCGGTGCGGCGCTACCTCGGCAGAAGCACTGCTACGGCACCGTGATGTGCGTACCGTAGACCTGCCGCCCAGGCTCGGCATTCAGGTCGAGATTCTCTCGACCGACGTGAATCGGTTTTCTGAAGTTCTGCCTCCCGCTGCAAATGCACCCGCCGTCGTCATACTGGACGCGGGCCTGACGCCCGGGCATCCGCTGCTCGGCGCCGCAGTTGGCGATGCTCAGGGGTTTGTTGAACCGAACCGGGATGCGAATGACCAGGTGCCGAATGGGCACGGCACCCTCGTTGCCGGGCTTGCTCTTTACGGCGATGTCGAAGCTCGCATCGGTGCTGGCGGGTTTGTCCCGTCGCTGCGCTTGCACGCAGCGAAGGTATTCGAAGACGATGGACAAGACCAGACAGAGTTTGTCGAGCGAGCCGTCGATGAGGCGGTGCGCTATTTCCACACCGAGTACGGCTGTCGGGTGTTTAATTTCAGCTATGGCGACCGCAACAAGGTATATGACGGTCGTCACCTGCGCGGGCTGGCCTACACACTCGACCGGCTGACCCGCGAACTCAATGTCTTGTTCGTCGTCCCGACCGGCAACCTGCTGGCGACCGAGTTGCCGGATAATCCACGCGAGGTTTACCCCGAATATCTGTTGGCCCCGAGCGCGCGCCTGCTGGACCCGGCACCCGCCCTCAACGTACTCACTGTTGGCGGGCTGACGCTCAAGACCGCCACACGGGAGGCGCAACGCAACGAACACGCCATTGAGGATCATCCGTTGGCGCAAACCGGCCAACCTGCGCCCTTCACCCGTGCCGGCCCCAGCATTGGCAACGCCATCAAGCCGGACGTAGTGGAAGAGGCCGGCAACTGGTCGGTCCCACGCGCCGGAGGCCTGCCGCGACATCGCGGCTTGGGCGTGGTGTCGCTGAACAGCGGCTTCGCTACGGGATCGGCCTTCGTTGAGGATGTGGGTACAAGTTATGCCGCTCCCGTTGTGGCGTACAAAGCAGCGATGCTCACGGGCAAATTACACGATGCGAGCGCGAACCTATTGAGAGCCGTGCTGGTGTCCCATGCACGTTGGCCGCAGGCCTGCATACAATTGCTCGACCCCGCCAGAAACGCCGAGGGACAAAAGCGATTGCTTCGCTTGGCTGGTTACGGCCAGATCAGTGAGCGCACCGTTTATGAGTCGCTGGACGATGTCGTGACCCTGCTTGCAGAAGACACTATCGGCAATGACCAGCACCATTTCTACGAACTGCCAGTCGCCGACGAATTCTGGCGCGGCCAACGGCGCACGCGCGCCATCAGCGTTGCCCTGGCCTACAGCCCCGAAGTTCGCACTACCCGCCTGGATTACCGACGTAGCAAGCTTTCGTTTTCGCTGGTGACTGGAGGTTCGCTCGACGACATCACGCGTGCGTTCATGCGGGGAAGGCAACAAGGTTTGCCGGAGCGAAGCACCAACAGATTGATTACAAACAACGAGCGCAAGGCGGGGACATTGCAGATGTCGCGCTGGAAGTTCGGCGCACCACTTGGCAATGGCGAAAAGTTATTCGTCGTGGTGACGCGGCAAGACGCACCCTGGCCGCTGCCGCAGGAAGAGGCCGAGCCCTATGCCTTGGCCGTGGTGCTCGACGACAGTGCGAATATCGACATCAAGCTTTATGCGCTGACCCAAGCCCAACTCGAAGTCCGTGCCCAGGCCCGTGCGCGTGCTCGGGTTCGCGGATGAGTGGCTGTCGACTTC
>CAYHXK010000298.1:0-3759 GCA_964360125.1 uncultured Sterolibacterium sp. | reverse complement strand
GGCGCCAGCAATGTCCAGATGATCCTGCGCCGATTGCAGGGCGCGTATCTTCGTGATTTTGACGACACGGGCGCCGGCGATCAGCGGCGCCGGCTTATACAACAGCCTGGCCGAAAACCGCACGCGCAGGTTGTCGATGGCGAACTGCTGCTTCAGGCTGGTCGGTTCGAGGATGGCGCCGTCATCGGCGACGATGGCGTATTTATGCGTCGCCAGGCCCAGGTAACGGATGGTGCCGACGCCGCTGAAAACCTCCTGCTCCGGCTGGCGCGCCTGCGCCGGAGCGACCAAGCCGGCGAGTAACAGCAGCAGCAGGAGTGTGGCTATCCGCATGGAACTTCCTTTCGGCTAAAACCGCTCGTCGTCGCGCAGATAACGCCATTTGCCGATGGGCAAATCGCCGAGCATGATTTTGCCGATGCGGATGCGCTTGAGACCCACGACTTTCAGTCCCACCAGCTCGCACATGCGCCGGATCTGGCGTTTCTTGCCTTGGCGCAGGACGAAGCGCAGTTGATCCTCGTTCTGCCAGTCGACCTGGGCGCGCTTGAGCGCTGCGCCGTCCAGACTCAGGCCGAAATTCAGCAGCGCCAGATCGCCCGGCGCGAGCGTGCCCTGTACGCGCACCAGGTATTCCTTGTCGATTTCAGAGTCCTCGCCGATCAACTGCCGGGCGATGCGCCCATCCTGCGTCAATACCAACAGGCCCAGCGAGTCGATGTCGAGCCGGCCGGCGGGCGCCAGGCCCTTCAACTGCATGGGGCTGAAGCGCAGCGGCGCGCGGTCTTGCTCCCAGCGGCTGGCGGCCGTGACCAGGGTCGAGGCGGGCTTGTGATTGTCTTCCGCCTGTCCCGAGACATAGCCGATCGGCTTGTTGAGCAGGATGGTCACGCGCGCCGACTGGCTGGTTTGGCCGGCCTTGTTGAGGGTGATTTTCTGCGTCGGATAGGCTCGGCTGCCCAGCTCGGTGACGCGCTCGCCGTCGACGAACACCCAGCCGCGTTCGATATAGCTGTCGGCCTCGCGCCGCGAACAGAGTCCCTGTGCCGCCATCAGCTTGGAAATGCGTACCGCTTCCATTTCATTCGCCATTACGTTTCCATCCGATGGCGGCGCAGCCACAGCAGCCAGGCCGAAGCCAGAGTGGTCACCAGGATCAGCGGCAGGGCGAAGAGGATCAGCACCGCCCAGCCGCTATCGACCAGGACTGCCCCGGCCGCCAGGGAGGAAACGCCCTGCGTGGCGAACACCAGGAAATCGTTGCTGCCCTGCACCTTGGCTTTCTCGGAGGCGGCGTAGGTTTCCGTGAGCAGCGCGGTGCCGCCGATGTAGAGGAAGTTCCAGCCGACGCCGAGCAGCACCAAGGCCCACCAGAAATGCATCAGCGTCACGCCGGACAGGGCGATGGCGGTGCACGCCAGCATCAGGGCGGAACCGGCCAGCAGAATCTGCACCACGCCGAAACGCTTGATCAGCGAACCGGTGAAGAAGGACGGCGCGAACATGCCGATTACATGCCACTCGAGCACGAAGGCGGTGTCGTCGAAGGGATGGCGGCACACATCCATCGCCAGCGGTGTGGCCGTCATCAACAGGTTCATCATGCCGTAGCCGCAAGTGGCGGCGAGTACCGCGACAATGAAGGCCGGCTGGCGGGCAATCTGGCCGAGCGGGCGTTCCGGCGTGGAGTCGGCTTGTTCCTGTAGCGCCGGTGACGGCATTTGCAGACGGCTGGCCAGCAGCAGCGAGAGCAGCGCGAACAGCGCCAGCACCGCATAGGAAGCCATGAACGGCGGCTCCAGCAGATTGCGCGTCAGCTTGCCGGTTTCCGGGCCGAGCACGCCGCCGAGGATGCCGCCCGCCAGGGTCAGCGAGATCGCCTTGCCTTTCCAGTCGAGGGGCGCGGCGTCGGCGGCGGCGAAGCGGTATTGCTGGCCGAAGGCGTTGTAGGCGCCGGCCAGCAGCGTGCCTCCGCAGAGCAGCCAGAAACTCTGTGCCGACACCGCGTAGGCCGACAGCAGCGCGCCGGCGATACCCAGCAGGCTGCCCAGCATGAAGCCGGCGCGGCGACCATGGTGTTTCATGAAGAACGAAGCGTGCAGGGTTGTCAGCGCCGAGCCGATCACATAGGTGGTCACCGGCAGCGTCGCCAGGCGCTTGTCGGCGGCGAGCGCAAATCCCAGCAGGCCGTTGATGGCGATCAGGCTGACGCCGTTGGTCAGCAGCAACGCCTGGCAGGCGGCCAGCAGGCCGATGTTGCGCTTGAGCGGGGACATATGTTCAGAACAGCAGGAAATCGCGCAACGCGTCGAGCACCGCGTCGGGTTGCTCGGCCATCATGGCGTGGCCGGCGCCCTCGAGCACCTGCAGGCGCGCGTCGGGCAGCAGTTTGGCTAGATTCTGCGCGGCTTTCGGCGCGGTCATCTGGTCGCGGCTGCCGCACAGCAGCAGCGCCGGGCAGCGCACTTTGGCGGCGCTCTCCAGTCCTTGCGCGTAGTTGTTGCAGGCTGAGAGGTCGTTGAACAACACGCCGCGATCGGCACGCGCCATCAGGCGTCGACCCGCGCCGACCATCCACATCCCCGGCGCGCTGTTGCCGCCGATGTGGCCGTGCGGGCTGTGCGACCAGGCGTTGATCATGGCTTCGGCACGGCTAGTGTCGTCCCGCGCGGCATCCAGCAGCGCGGTCGACACGGGCATCGGCGTGGCATTGCCGAGCAGGGCGATGCGGCTGACGCGTTCGGGAAAACTTGCCGCCGCTTCCAGCGCCGCCAGCGAGCCCATGCTGTGGCCGACCAGCGCCGCCTGGCGAATGCCCGCGACATCCAGCAGGGCGACGCTCCAGGCGGCCATCGCCGGGATACTGGTCAGCGGCGCGCCGGCGCTGCGGCCGTGGCCGGGCAGGTCGACCGCCAGCATGCAGAATCCGTGATGGGCGAACCAGCGGCTTTGCAGCGCCCAGCAGGAATGGTCGAGTTCCGCGCCGTGGATGAAGATTACCGCCGGCTGGGCGGGATCGAGTGGGGGTTTGAGTAACTTGCCGCCGCTGTAGGCGTAGGCCGGCTGGCCGTTAACGACGAATTCCATTGCCCTACGCCTTCACGGCGGCATGCAGGCCGCGATTCAAATCCTCGATCAGGTCGCCGGCGTCTTCCAGGCCGATCGACAGGCGTACCGTGCCTTCGTGGATGCCGGCGGCGGCCAGCGCCTCGGCCGACATGCGGAAGTGGGTAGTGCTGGCGGGATGAATCACCAGCGATTTGGCGTCGCCGACGTTGGCCAGGTGGGAGAAGACGCGCAAGTTCTCGATGAAGCGTTTGCCGGCTGCACGCCCGCCTTTGAGGACGAAGCTGAAGACGGCGCCGCAACCTTTCGGCAACAGTCGTTGCGCCAGTGCATGATCGGGATGGCCGGGCAGTTCGGGGTAGGAGATGGATTCCACGGCGGCATGGGCGGCGAGATGCGCCACCACCTTGCGGGTGTTCTCGATGTGCCTTGCCATGCGCAGCGGCAGGGTCTCGATGCCTTGGAGTATCTGGAAGGCGGTGAGCGGCGACATGCAGGCGCCGAAGTCGCGCAGGCCTTCGCGCCGGGCGCGCAGCAGGAAGGCGGCGACAGTCGACTCCTCGGCGAAGTCCATGCCGTGGAAGCCGGCGTAGGGTTCGGTGAGGGTGGGGAATTTGCCTGACTTTTCCCAGTCGAAAGTGCCGCCATCGACCAGCAGGCCGCCGATGGCGACGCCGTGTCCGCCGAGAAACT
>CAYHXK010000297.1:0-3762 GCA_964360125.1 uncultured Sterolibacterium sp. | reverse complement strand
TAAAGTATTGCTGCCCGTGGATGGGTCCGAGCATTCGGATCAAGCTGCTCGCTACATCGTTGAATTCATCAAAGAGCATGGTCCGATCGAGACTCATGTCGCAAACATTGAGCCCGAACCAATTGCCTGGCAGACCCACGGCATGGAGGAGGAGGCTATCGATGCTCATTTGAAGGCCTTTGCCCATCAATCGATGAAATCGGCACAGGAAATCCTGAAGGCGGCTGGGGCGCCCTACCACACGCATTTTAGACGCGGCGATGTGGCGCAAACGCTGGTAATCCTGGCGGACAAGCTGGGCTGCGACACCATCGTGATGGGGACCCGTGGATTGGGAGCAGTTTCGGGCCTGGCGCTTGGTTCGGTGACCAGGAAGCTGCTACATCTGTCGCGGGTTCCTGTGATCTGCGTGAAATGAGCCTCCGCAAGCCGACCTTGAGCGCATGAAAGACTGCCGATGCCCGGCTGGTACGCGGCGCTCCCGGGAGAAATCTCGGCAAGCTTGAACTTCGAACCCCTCTGAGGCCTGCTTTTTGTAGCCGATTTACCTGGTAATTTCGGGGTCAAACTTCCCCGGCTTTGGATCATTTCCGTAAAACTTCCCGGCATCTCAACTCAGTTGCCACGGCGCTTTCCGAACAGCTCGGTACGTGCCGCCGCGCTGATGGCGACCACCGCCGGGTGGCTGAGGCGGCGCTCCACCGAGATCGTGTAGAACTGCTCGGTCACCGCGCTGGTGTGGCCCATGGCCACCACACCATATTGCAGGCGCACTTCCTTGGCGATTGCGGATGGCGCCGCAAAGATGCCGACCCCGACCTGACCGAACGCCTTCAGCAATGCGCCGTCATCGAATTCGCCGACAATCCGTGGATGAACCTGCAGTTTTTCAAACCATTGCATCAGGCGTGCTCGTACCGCCGCATCCTCGCCCTGCAGGAGCATGGGCGCGCCGTCCAGGCAGTGCGGGAACGGCCCCTTGTACTTTCGCGCCAGTTGCTCCGTGGCAAAGAACGTCACATCCGATTCCCCGAGCAAGTGACTGAACCCCTTGATGCTGACGGTGGGCGGCATGGGGCTGTCGGCAATCACGATGTCCAGCCGGTGAACCGCGAGTTCCGCCAGCAGGCTGGCGAGCTTTCCTTCCCGGCAGACGATGCAAGGCGGTTGCGGCAGGCGTACCGCCGGTTCCAGGAGCCGGTAGGCGATGGATTTCGGCACGGCATCGGAAACTCCCACCCTGAACTGCGGCATGCGGCTTTCCGTGGGGCGGCGCATGACCCCCTCCAGTTCCTCGCCCAGGGTGAAGATTTCGTCGGCGTAGCTCAGCACTACTCGTCCCGCATCGGAAAGTTCGAGGCGACGCCCGACGCGGGCGAACAGCTTGTAACCCAGCGTGTCCTCGAACAGACTCAATTGCCCGCTGACCGTTTGCGGAGTCAGATGCAGGCGCTCGCTTGCACGCGCGATCCCGCCGGCCTTGGCGACCGCCCAGAAGTAGTGCAAGTGTTTGTAGTTCAGCGAGCTCATCGGCCAGTGCCCTCTCAGACTGTTCGGGTATTCCGAAGAGTTTAGCAATTATATTCGACTTTTCAATACATGTTATCGGCGTTATCGTGGTCACGTTCCAAATTTCAGGAGGGCCAACGCCTTGCAGATCGACAGTCAATTACGCGCCATTGAAGGCCAAGCCGCAACCGGTTCAATACCGGTGGTACTCGCCACCAACAAGGTCATCCGCAACACCTATCTGTTGTTGGCGATGACCCTCGCGTTCAGCGCGCTCACCGCCGCGGCGTCGATGGCCATGAATCTGCCGCATCCGGGTCTCGTCATCACCCTGTTGGGCTACTTCGGCTTGCTGTTTCTGACCACGAAGTTCCGCGACCGCGCGCTGGGACTGGCCTTCGTGTTTGCGCTCACCGGCTTCATGGGCTATACCCTGGGGCCGATGCTCAATGCCTATCTGGGCATGCCGAATGGGCCGCAACTGGTCATGACCGCCCTGGGCGCCACGGGCGCTGTATTTCTGGGGCTGTCCGGCTATGCGCTGACCAGCCGCAAGGATTTCAGCTTCATGGGAGGATTCCTCATGGCCGGCATCCTGGTGGCTTTTCTGGCCGGCCTGGGCGCCATCTTCTTCGCCATGCCGGGATTGTCGCTGGCCGTATCCGCCCTATTCGTGCTGCTGATGTCCGGACTGATCCTCTACGAGACCAGCAACATCATCCATGGCGGCGAGACCAACTACATCATGGCTACCGTGACGCTCTACGTATCCATTTTCAACCTGTTCACCAGCCTGTTGCATCTGCTTGGGTTCGCGAACCGGGAGTAGCCGCGGCGACCCCCGCGCGACGCCCAAGAGCATAAACTCCGAGGAGTTTGTCGCTTGGAATTGTTCAGCATGGAGTTTCTCTCGGCGTTGGCGGCGATCGTCGTCATCGATCTGGTGCTTGCCGGCGACAACGCCATCGTCATCGCGCTGGCCGCTCGCAACGTACCCCGGCATCTGCAACGGCAGGCAATAATCTGGGGCGCGGTCGGGGCGATCGTGGTGCGCAGCGCGCTGACCCTGGTCGTGGTTTCGCTGCTCAAGATACCGGGCCTGTTGTTTGCCGGCGGCGTGATGCTGGTGTGGATTGCCTACAAGTTGCTGCTGCCTGAAAATGGCGACGGGAGCGAGGCCAGGGTCAATTCCGCAAGCACTTTTTGGGGTGCGATCAGGACCATCGTGGTCGCCGATCTGGTGATGGGACTGGACAATGTGCTGGCGGTGGCCGGCGCCGCGCACGGCAGTTTTATGCTCGTCATCGTGGGGCTGCTGATCAGCATCCCGATCGTGGTGTGGGGCAGCACGATGCTGCTGCGGTTCGTGGATCGCTTCCCGGGATTCGTGTATCTGGGCGCCGGCGTGCTCGCCCTGACGGCAGCCAAAATGATTTCCGCCGAACCCACCCTCAAGGATATTCTATCTGCCTACACGTTGATGGTGCCGGCCTTGTACGCGGTGACCGTGGTCAGCGTGTTGTGGGCAGGCTTCGTCCACAACCATCGCCGGCTGGAGTCGAGAATCAGCGCGAGAATCGTCAGTTTTGCGCAGCAGCGCGACAGTCACGCAGTCTCGCACGGCGGCAAAGGAGGGAACGCCATGTTGAAGATACTTGTGCCGATCGACGGTTCCCGCAATTCGCATTTCGCGGTGCAGCACATCATCAGGGAGTTCATGAATAACCGGGCGCTGGAAATTCACCTGCTGAACGTCCAGCCGCCATTCTCGTGGCATATTGCGCGGTTTGTCGGCAAGAAGAGCCGCAACGCCTTCCATAGCGACGAGTCAGAGAAAGCGCTACGGCCGGTCAGGCGGGCGCTGGATAAATCCGCTGTGCCCTATTCGCTGCACACCGAGGTGGGTGACAAGGCAAGGCTGATTACCGAGACGGCACGCAGGCTTCAATGCGACCATATCGTGATGAGCACCGCGCGCAAGAACTCGCTCACGCGCATGCTGGAAGATTCGACTACCAACAAGGTGCTCGAACTGACGTCGATTCCGGTCGAAGTGATCACGGGTGACGCTGTGTCGAGAGTCGAGCGCTACGGCATACCGGCCGGTATCGGCGCGCTGCTGGCACTGATGTTCTTCGCTGCCGCGGACTGAATGGTGCGGGCCCCCGGCCGCAAGTCGCTACGCATGGCTTGCGCCGCGACCGATCAGGCTCAGGCGGACGAGATCGGGCACACTCTCCACCCGCAGCTTCG
>CAYHXK010000296.1:0-3780 GCA_964360125.1 uncultured Sterolibacterium sp. | reverse complement strand
CTTAACCATTTCTGGGGAACGACGTTTATCGGCATCATCACTCTGGCCCTGAGTACTAACATCTTCCGAATTAATCGAAAGCTGACTTACTCTTTTTGCGTCAAGACTGCTTGATTGAAAAGACTCTGCCATAAGCGCCTAGATATCACTCCGGTCTTCTGAAGTCCTTGCGTGCGCGTTCAACTTCGGCTCTGATCACGCAGCCCTCGACATGATCGTTGATCAACCCCATTGCCTGCATGAAGGCATATACCGTGGTCGGCCCGACAAATTTCCACCCCTGCTTCTTCAGGTCCTTTGACAGGGCAAGCGATTCCGCTGAGGTTGATACGGTCTGCGGTTTGGCAATTTGCTTCACGTCAGGTTCGTAACGCCATATGAACGCGGCCAGCGAGCCTTCCCGCAGTACCAGTTCCTTTGCCTGTCGCGCATTGTTGATGACTGCCTCTATCTTCCCGCGATGGCGAACGATACCCCCATCCTGAAGCAGACGATCAACGTCGCCTTCGTTGAAGTTCGCGATCTTGTCAAAGTCAAAATTACAGAAGGCGCGACGGAAATTCTCACGCTTGGCAAGGATGGTGCGCCAGCTCAGTCCGGACTGAAAGCCTTCCAGGCTCAATTTTTCGAATAGGCGATGATCGTCGCTCACCGGGAAACCCCATTCGGTATCGTGGTAGGCGAGAAACTCCGGCGCAGCACCGCACCAGCGGCAGCGAGATTTACCATCCGAGCCCTGTATCGTCGCGCTCAACTCACCACTCCTTATACCAACATTGGGGACGGTTGCTCAGCCGACAAGAAACTTCAATCGTTCATCGACTTTTGACGGCGTGATTTCAAGAATTTCCGCGCTGACAACATTTGCCGCGACAAACGGGTCTGTGTTCACTCTGTGTTGAAGGTCAGATAACGAGATGTTGTTTGTCACAATTGACCCGCCCAAATTGGGCTGAAGGCTACCCGCCAACAAAAATACACCGTCGTCAAAACCCCGCTTGATCCATTCGTTGTGGCCTTCCATGAACTCTTTGGCCCGGCCTTTGTTGTCCGAAAACTTGAGTAGAACGACAAACATCAGACTCACTCCTTTCAGCTTTAGTGGGATAGACTTTCGGCTGACGTGGCACTCTTGGTGCATGAATCCAGCCAGTCGTTCATCAGCTTTACCTCTTGTTTGATGAACTTCTCGTCGTGAAACGCATTGGCCAGCGTCGCGACACCTTGGCTGCGAGCGAGTAGATGCATCGCCAGCGTATCAGCGTCTGTCTTGCAGCCGAGCAGCGTGAATTGCTGGCGTAACCAAGTTCGAAACAGCGTGAATAGTTTGTTCGCGTCGGCTTGCGAGGCATGATTCAATTTGGCAAGCTCTGTGCAGAGGGTGCCCACCGGGCAGCCGTGACGTTTAATGTAAGCCCGGTTGGCAATCAGAATGTTAATAAAGCTGCGGATGCGATCCGCAGGTTGCTTCCCTTCGCGTTCCCACCGGTCGAGCATCGCCCGGGTATTGTCCAAACGGACACCGATTACTGCGTCCAGTATTTCATCCTTGGATTTGAAGTGGTAGTAAAAATTGCCACGCGCTATCCCTACGGCGTCAGCAATGTGCGCGAATGAGGTGTGTTCGTAACCTTGCTGATAGAACAATTGATCGGCGGCTTCAACAATGTGATCGCGGGTCGTCTTCTCGTTCATGGCTGTCCCCGCTCAGGTTTCCTCGTTGCAGTAAAAGGGGTAGTCGGTATAGCCAGTTTCACCGCCGCCATAGAAAGTGGATGGATCGGCCTCGTTCAAGGGAAAATTTTCCCGATACCGGCGTACCAAGTCTGGATTGGCCAGGAACGGAACGCCGAAGGCGACCAGATCCGCAGCGCCGCTATTTATCGCCGCCTCTGCCCGCTGGAAATCGTAACCGTTGTTGGCGATATACCGACCCGAAAACTTCGAGCGCAAGGCGCGATAATCCACCGTGCGGACCTTGGTCATCATGTCGCCTTCGAGCACATGAACATAGGCTAGGCCACGCGGACTTAACTGCGGAACGAAGTACTCGAAGTGCGCCTGCGGGTTGGAGTCCGACATTGAATTGAAACTGTTCTCTGGCGTCAAGCGCACACCGACGCGGTGCGTCGGCCATATCGCACACACGACATCGAGGATTCCGTTCAACAGGCGCAGTCGGTTCTGCACGTTGCCGCCGTACGCGTCTGTGCGCTGGTTGCTGCCATCGCGGAGAAACTGATCGATGATATAGCCGTTGCCGCCATGGACTTCCACACCGTCGAAGCCCGCCTGCCTGGCCATTTCAGCCCCGCGCTGGAATTGTTCAACAATACCCGGAATCTCATGGGTTTCGAGCGCGCGAGGAATCACGAAATCCTGCATGCCGGTATAGGTAACCGCTTGTCCTGCGGGTTTCAGCGCCGATGGAGCCACAGGCGTGGCGTTGTTAGGGAGCAGGCTTGGGTGGGAAATTCGTCCGCAGTACTGTAGTTGAACAAAGATTCGACCGCCGGCGGCATGTACGGCATTAGTCACGCGACGCCAGGCAGCTACATGGTCATCTGTACAAATGCCGGGCGTGAAGGGATAGCCGACGCCCTCTCTTGAAACGGGGACTGACTCGGTGATAATTAGCCCCGCGCTGGCGCGTTGTTGGTAGTGGCTCACCATCATGGGCGGCACAACGCCGTCTTGATTGGCACGATTGCGCGTCATCGGTGCCATGACTATTCGGTTGTCGAGTGTTAGGTCGCCTAGCTGAAACGGCTCGAACAAATCTGAAGACAAGAAGACCTCCCTAGGTTGGCATAGCGTCTGTAAGACGAGTGTCCTAATTCGAATACAGTGTAGGACAATCGTCTTACATCGTCAAGCCCCAGATACCAGATGTTTAGTCTTCGATAACTCGCACCAGCAGCACTCTCAAAAACGTTTCAAATCCGAGCGGCAGCTTTCTCACATGGCGATCGGTAAAAATCGACCCATAGGGTGAATTGCGTTTTTGGATAAGCCGCCGCTCGGATTAGAAACGCTAGTTGATTTACCGGAAAAATTTGAACGGCGGTAATCTGATGTACTGCTGCCGGTCGTGCAGTAAAACCTCGATGGCCGTTATGGCCGATCTCCCGCCATCGAGCAACAGTCCGTGAACGTCAGCTTCTGTCATGAGCAGACGTTCAGACACCGGAAGCTTTCGCCTCGCCAGTGACTCTTCCTGGCCGGCTGCAACCCTCCAAGTATTGCGCGTGAATGACCGCAAACGCAGCAAGGGTTCAGGTGAGCAATGTTGCTTAATGGCATTGTGCACCTGAGCTGCCGCGGGTCCGCCATTTCGCTCTGCACCATGCTCTGTCAGCCTTGCGGCCGGATGTGCGTTATGCAATTGATCGGACAGCATGGCGACTCAAGGAACGCAGTCATGGGTGAAAATAAGCAGGCAGCGGCGCTAACCGCGATTGATGCAATCATCAGCCGCATACTCGTTGTCCGTGGCCCGAAAGTGATGCTCGATATGGACCTTGCGGCGCTCTATGGCGTCACCACCAGGCGGCTCAATGAGCAGATGAGAAGAAACCTCGACCGATTCCCGTCCGACTTCGTGTTCCAGCCTTTCGTTCAGGAAGTTGCGTTCTTGAGGTCGCAATTTGCGACCTCAAGTTCGGGTTTGCAGCAGCGTGCGCGCATCAATCGATGAGCGCACGCGCCACCATCGCGTGTATCCCCTTGAAGACGTCGACCAGCTGCGTGACGCGCAGGTCGCAGGCGATGCTGCAGAAG
>CAYHXK010000295.1:0-3801 GCA_964360125.1 uncultured Sterolibacterium sp. | reverse complement strand
CGTGGTGCTCTTCGTCAAGCTGCGCGAGGGTCTGGTGCACGACGAGGCGCTGGAACAGCGCATCAAGCAGGTGATCAGGGACAACACCACGCCGCGCCATGTGCCGGCGAAAATCCTGCAGGTCGCCGACATTCCGCGCACCAAGAGCGGCAAGATCGTCGAACTGGCGGTGCGCAACGTGGTGCATGGCGAGCCGGTGCGGAATCTCGAGGCGCTGGCCAATCCCGAAGCGCTCGAACACTTCCGCGACCGGGCCGAACTCCAGGGCTGAGCGGGTGCATCCGGCTTTTCGGCGCGCGTTGGTCGGCGCGGTTTGCACAATGGATGACTTCCGTCTAAAGTACCGGCAATATGGAATACGGTATACCGTATTCTGTTTTGCGCGGACGAGCGCCCCGCAGTTCTATTTGATATCCGTCGTCCGGTGCGCACGATCAAATCGATAGGAGGAAAAGGTGAACCAGGACAAGCAAATGATCAGGGTGTTGATCGCCAAGGTCGGCCTGGATGGCCACGATCGCGGTGTAAAAATTGTCGCCCGCTGCCTGCGCGATGCGGGCATGGATGTCATCTACACGGGCCTGCATCGTTCGCCCGACGAGGTGGTGGCGGCAGCAGTGCAGGAGGACGTCGACGTACTGGGCGTGAGCCTGCTGTCCGGCGCGCACATGACCATCTTCCCGGCGCTGCTCAGGCTGCTTAAGGAAAGCCAGGCCGAGGACATCATCGTGCTCGGCGGCGGCGTGATGTCGGACGAGGATGCGCTCAAGCTCAAGGCAATGGGCGTCAAGGAAATCCTGCTGCAGGACACGCCGCCGCAGCAGATCGTCAGCACCGTGCGGCGATTGGTGGCCGAGCGCGGCCCGCGCTGATTCACGCCGCGACGCACCTTACCCCAACGCATAACTGCTGGAGCCAGAGCAATGGAATATTGGTCGTTCCCACCCAGATACGACAACAACTATATGCCAGAGGCATCGTCGCGCCACTGGTTTCCGAAGCGCGAGACCATGCATCCGGCAGACCGCGAGAAGGCTATTCTCGAACGCCTGAAGGAAGTCACGCGCTACGCCTACCAGAACTCCGCGTTCTACCGCCGCAAGTGGGACGAGGCAGGCTTTCATCCCGACCATCTTAAGAGCCTTGAGGATTTCGAGGAGAAGGTGCCGGTCGTCACCAAGAAGGATTTGCGCGACGCACAGAGTCGCCTGCCGCCGTTCGGCGACTACCTGTGCGTGCCGCCCGAGGAAGTGCATCACATCCACGGCACCTCGGGCACCACCGGTCGCCCCACCGCCTTCGCCATCGGCCGCAACGACTGGGACGCGATCGCCAACGCCCATGCCCGCATCATGTGGGGGATGGGCATACGGCCCGGCGACACGGTAATGGTCGCCGCCATTTTCAGCCTGTACATGGGCTCGTGGGGCGCGCTGGCGGGCGCCGAGCGGCTTCGCGCCAAGGCTTTCCCGTTCGGCGCCGGCGTGCCGGGCATGACGGCGCGCGCCGCGATGTGGCTGGACATCATGAAGCCGTCCGGCTTCTACAGCACGCCGTCGTTCGCCCTGTATCTGGCGGAAGTGGCGCGCAACGAGGGTTTCGATCCGCGCAGTTTCGGCCTGCGCCACATGTTCTTTTCGGGCGAGCCCGGCGCCTCGGTGCCCGGCGTGCGCGACAAGATCCGCGCGGCCTACAACGCGCAGGTGTTCGATTGCGGCTCGATGGCCGAGATGTCGCCGTTCATGAACGTCGCCGGCACGCAGGAGAGCGACGAGGGCATGCTGTGCTGGCAGGATGTGATCTACACGGAAGTATGCGACCCGGCCACCTATCGTCGCGTGCCTTACGGCCAGCGCGGCACGCCGGTTTACACGCATCTGGAACGCACCTCGCAGCCCATGATCCGCCTCGTCTCCGGTGATCTTACGCTATGGGTGAACGACCCCAATCCCTGCGGGCGCACCTATCCGCGCCTGCCGCATGGCATCTTCGGGCGCATTGACGACATGTTCACCATCCGCGGCGAGAACGTCTATCCGAGCGAGATCGACGCTGTGCTCAACCAGGTCGCCGATTACGGCGGCGAGCATCGAATCGTCATCAGCCGCGAGGGCGCCATGGACGAACTGGTGGTGCGCGTCGAGGCGCGCGACGAGACCTACCAGCGCGGCGATGAGACGATACGCGGCATGCGCCAGGAAGTCGCGGCGCGCCTGCAAAAAATGCTCGGCGTTCGCGCCAAGGTGGAAATCGTTGCGCCAGACACATTTCCGCGCACCGATTTCAAGGCCAAGCGCGTGATCGACGATCGTGAAGTGTTCCGTGAACTGAACACCAAGCTGACGGTGGGAAACTGAGGCCATGGCTGCATTCGTGCCGTCGCTGGAACTGGTCGAGCGGGTCTGCGCGGGAGAGATCAATGCCATCGCGCGGCTGCTGACGCGCGCCGAGGCGGGCAGCGCCGAATGCCGCCCGGCGCTCGACGAAATCTACCGCCGCGCCGGGCGCGCCCATGTAGTGGGCATCACCGGCGTGCCGGGCAGCGGCAAGTCCAGCCTGGTGGCGCAACTCGCCAAGGAGATTCGCGCTGCGGGGGGCAAGCTTGCCATCGTCGCCATCGATCCGTCCAGCCCCTTTAGCGGCGGCTCCATTCTGGGCGACCGCATCCGCATGAACGATCTCACCGGCGACCCCGGCATCTTTGTGCGCAGCATGGCGACGCGCGGCGCACTGGGCGGCCTGGCACGCGGCACGCTGGAAGCGGTGGATATCTTCGATGCCGCCGGCTTCGACACGGTGATCATCGAGACCGTCGGCGTCGGTCAGGACGAAGTCGACATCGTCCGCGCCTCGCATACCACGGTCGTGGTGTCGGCGCCCGGGCTGGGCGACGACATCCAGGCAATCAAGGCGGGCGTGCTGGAGATCGCCGATATTCATGTGGTGAGCAAGTGCGACCGAGCGGACGCCAACAAGACCATCATCGACCTCAAGACGATGCTGAGCATGGGCCTGGCGCTGGCGCATGCGCCGGGATGGCAGGTGCCTGTCTTGGCCACCAGCGCGGCCAAGGGTGAGGGCGTGGCGAGTTTGTTCGATGCCATCGTGCGCCACCGCGCGGCGCTGGATGCGCAGGGCGGCATGGCCATGCGCCGTCGCCTGATCGCGGAGCGGCGCCTGCTCAAGGCCGCCGAAGGAATTATTGCAGACCGCTTCGAGCAACATCGGGGCGGACGGATTGCCGATCTGCTGGGCAAGGTGATGAGCCGCCAGGCGAGTCCATACGCCGCAGCGGTCAAATTGCTGAACGAAATCGGGATGGAGGACTGAAGCATGAACAAGCGAGTGGAAGGCGGCGTGCTGACCCAGGAAAAAGCACAACGGCTGGCGGAGCAGGTCAAGCGCTGGGAAGAAAATGAAGTGGCGGCGTTCGTCAAGCGGGCGCCCGAGCGCAAGCCGGAGTTCCAGACGATAGGCGGTTTTCCGGTCAAGCGCGTGTATACCGCGCTCGACCTGCAGGAAACGCCGCTGCAGGACATCGGCCTGCCTGGCCAGTATCCCTTCACGCGCGGCCCGTATCCGACGATGTATCGCGGGCGTTTCTGGACCATGCGCCAGATCGCGGGGTTCGGCACGGCGGAAGACACCAACAATCGCTTCCAGTA
The DNA here is from genome assembly GCA_964360125.1 of uncultured Sterolibacterium sp. Taxonomy (GTDB): domain Bacteria; phylum Pseudomonadota; class Gammaproteobacteria; order Burkholderiales; family Rhodocyclaceae; genus JACRAR01. The sequence continues at coordinate 136 of CAYHXK010000295.1, read as the reverse complement.
CCTCATCGCCCAGGGCCAGACCGGCCTGTCGGTCGACTTCGACATGCCGACGCTGATGGGCTATGACTCCGACCATCCGATGAGCCACGGCGAAGTGGGCCGCGATGGCGTGGCCATCGACACGCTGGCGGACATG
>CAYHXK010000294.1:0-3820 GCA_964360125.1 uncultured Sterolibacterium sp. | reverse complement strand
GCAATACTAGAGCGCTACGAGGAGGTTACCGATGGTGCGCTGGTTTACGCCGAGCGGGCTGGAAACCACTGGGACAGCAGCATCGATCTGGGCGAAGACGGCCTATGGTCCAGCGGACTGTCGCGCGTTCCGAGCGGCACGCTGCTCGTCGTTGGCCCGGTCGAGCTGAACCAACAATCCTGGGCCAATAGTGCCAGTCGCCTGGAGAAGGCCTGTCTGGGCGCGCAGGCGTCCGAGCATCGCGTCGCTGTCCTGATCGACACCCCAACCCCTGAGGCGATGTTTGATGACATCCTACTCATGGTTCGGTCCATCCAACCGGAAGGCGATGATTGCGATACCGCATTGCTCGGCGTCGTCACCGAAGACGGCGAGCTACAGAGGCGCGAACCATTTGCCCATTCGCGCCCACGCCCCGCACGCATCCGGAGTGTGGCAACGGTTGACGCGATCCCGCCATCCGCGCTTGCTGCGCTGCATAAGGTAGTCGCGGAACGTAGCTCCGGGTTGCTGCTATTCGGCTCCGCGATCATCGGTGAACATTCGGCCATCGACCTCGTGGCGGCCTCGCTAGCCCTGACGGAACATGCGGGGCCGGCCGTGCGCATCATGCCGCGCAACCGCTCGACGCCAGCCAAGGACTGGCAGGTGCCCGAAGCCATCAAACAGCTTCCGTTCCTGCCTTCCATCGAGAGTGCGTACGATCAAGGGTATCGGCGAATGATCTTTGACCTGAACTACACGAAGGCAGAATTGCTGTTGGAGTTCGGCAAGGACGTTCTTCTTATCGCCGGGACCTACGGCTGCGAGGTCGAGGATGTATTTATGAGCTCGATGCGGGGCGGCGGTAGCCTGGCGGAAAGCGAACTTCTCGCGCTTGTCATCGCTATCCTCAGCGTGAAGCCAGTTCTCGGGAAGCACGGCCAAACGGTCGCGAGCGACCTCTTTGTTATGCAACAGGAAAGCGGTCCTATTCAGCCGATGAAATTTGAGGATATTGTCAAGCTCCTGCAAGAGAACCGTATCTTGAGATGGCAAGATGAGATGGCGAGTTTGCTGGACTCGGGAGACGTGACAGCCGCCATCCTCAAGAAGGCGCTGCCGCGCGATCGCTCCATTAGCGAGTTCCTGTCGCAGCGAGCCGCAACGAAGAAGCCAGCATCGGCCTTGCGCTAGGGTGATAAGGCACTGACCATTCCGACATGCCAGCGTTTCGGAATGGTCAGCGGAGGTGACATGACTTGTGAATGGAACGCGCAGCTCGGCCAAATGGTGCTTAAGGTAGGTCCGCTTAGGGTGCAGCCTTTCGGCCATGCCGTTTGCAGGCGCATCACGCTTGGGCGTTGATCGAATAGTCGGCGCTGGCGAATCCTGCGGGCTTCAGTTGGCTTGAGCAGCGATATCCGCGCGCACCTGCTCCATGTCGAGGCCGCGCACCTGGACGATCAGTTGCTCCAGCGCCTCGGTTTCGGACGAGTTTTTCTTCCTTGACCTTATACGTTAGCAGCGTATAATTTTCGCATGCAATTCGAGTTCATCGAGTCCCCGATCTTTACCTCCTATCTGTCCGATTACCTGGCGGATGATGAGTATGCGGCGCTTCAGGAATATCTCTGCGAGCACCCTGACGCCGGCGACATGATCAGGGGATCCGGTGGGGTGCGAAAGTTGCGCTGGAATAGACCTGGCTCCGGCAAGTCTGGCGGGGTGCGCGTCTGCTACTTCGTTCGCGGCAAGGCCGGGAAGATATTGATGCTGGTGATTTACGCCAAGAGTGCCAAGGATTCGATTCCCGGTCATGTACTCAAGGCGATCAAGGAGGAAATGGAACATGCCAAAGATGAGTGACAAAGCCCTGTTGGCGCGGGATACCAAGCGCGACATTGGAGCGGAACTGCTCCAATCCGTGCGCGATCTGAAAGCCGGTCGCTGGGGGCGCAAGACGACGATTGAGACACTGCCCGATGGCACGGTGCGGCGACGGATCGAATTGCCCGGCGGCAAGGTCGAGAAAGAGGAGTTCTTGACCGGTGCGCGCTGGGCTCTGCTGTCTGCCCGATCCCATTCGAGATTGTCGCAAGCCGATTTCGCCGCGGCTATCGGTGTTTCCAAGCGCACCCTGGAGAACTGGGAGCAGGGCCGCGCGGAACCGACCGGGCCAGCCAAGGTGCTGCTGAATCTGCTGGTGAGGTATCCGGACACGGTGAAGCGACTGGCAAAAATTCAGCCGGAGGAGCATGCGGCCTGATGCTGTTGCCGAAGCAGGCCAGCAATCCGCAAAGTCTGCCAAAGGGTCGAAACCAAAGGGCGCAAAGCGTGACCCAGGCTGCGGCGTCCGAGGGTAACGGCCAGCCTGTACCGAGAGAAAGCGAGGTTTCCAAATGACTTCACGCAAACGCAACTCTTTCATCGGCACATGGCGCATTGTGTGGATGGAGGGCTGGGATCAGGATTACGTGGATATGGAAATACCGGGTCACATCAGCTTCGGGAAAAACAACATCGGGAATTTCCAGTTCGGTCTGGTGCAGGGTCAAATGGATTACCGCGTCAACGCTAACCGGGTCGAATTCACATGGAGCGGCTTCGACGAAGGCGATGAGATGAACGGGAGAGGTTACGCCGAGATCGAAAACGACGAACTGCGCGGCCATTTCTACATTCATCTGGGAGATGACTCCGCCTTCCGCGCCGTGGGGGAAAAATCGCCATGAGCGAATACCAATACTACGAATTCGTCGCCATCGACCGACCGCTGACCCGCGAAGAAATGGCGGAACTGCGTTCCCGTTCCTCGCGCGCGACCATTACGTCCACCAGTTTTTCCAACGAATATCACTGGGGCGATTTAAAGGGTGACCCCGCCGACTGGATGCGGCGCTATTTCGACGCCTTCATCTACGTAGCCAACTGGTGCAGTTGCCGCTTGGCGCTGCGTGTGCCGCATGCCGTGTTCAGCAAGGCAGAGCTGAAGCGGTTTTCGACGAAACACGCATTGACCGTCGATGACTCGGGCAGTCACTGGATTATCGACTGGTCGCTCGACGAGAGCGGGAACTATGATCGCTTCGGCATGGAAGACGGCGGCGGCTGGATGGGGCGCCTCGCGCCATTGCGTGACGAATTGCTGCGCGGTGATTTGCGCCCTCTCTATCTTGGTTGGCTGGCCGGCGTGACCTCTCGCGAAATCGGCGACAACGCCGCTGAACCGGAAGTCCCGCCAGGCATGGCGCAACTTTCCGCCGCACAGCAGGCGCTGGCGGAATTTTTGGAGATCGATCCGGATTTGCTGGCAGCCGCACAATCCGGTACGCAACGCAGGGTGGCCGAGTTGCGGGTGCTTGCCGAAGAAGAAAAAAGGCTTCGCCTTCAACGCGAAACCAAAGAACGCGCACGGCAGGAGGCCGGGCGTCGAAAAAAACGTGAGGCGTATCTCGCGACGCTGTCGGCTGATTTCGATCGCTGCTGGAACGCGCTCCATCAACATGCGGAACGTGGCACGGCGTCGGCCTATGACGAAGCGAAGCACGGGATAGTCGATCTGGCCGATGCCTACGCGCTCGCCTCCAACCGGGATGCCTTCGACCGCGCCTTGCGTCAATTCATGGTGCGCCATGCCAAACGTGGAGCGCTTGTCCGCAGACTGGTCGAAGTCGGACTGTGGCGGAAATAGATTCAACGCACACCTTGCAGACTTACTTCACCGCCGGCGTCAAGGAAGTCCGCGCCTGGACCATCCATGTCGGCGACACCGCGCCGCAGGCCGCCGGGGTGATCCACACCGACTTCGAACACGGCTTCATCCGCGCCCAGACCATCG
>CAYHXK010000293.1:0-3835 GCA_964360125.1 uncultured Sterolibacterium sp. | reverse complement strand
CGTCGCCGCCCCACAGCATGTAGGCGACGATGCCGACGCTGAGCAGCGCCGCCGCCCAGTCCCACCAGCGCGCGCGGTTGCGGAAGCGCGTCGCCAAAGGGAACAGCAGGAAGGACAGGAACAGCATGAAGCCGACGTGCACCGGCCGCAGCGTTTGCGTCGGCACGATGTCGTAGGCGGCGTAGAGATGGAACAGCGACATGATCACGGCGACCACCGTGACGAAGATGCCCATCTTTCCGGAGAGCCGGTTGGCCGCGCCCTCTTCCGCCTCGATGAATTCCGCTGCTTTTTGCAGCTGTTCTTCGCTGATGGCGACACTGGGGTCCAGGCTCATCGAGGGTTCCCGAAATGTCGCCGCCCGTCGGTTGGGGCGGGCGGCAAGAGTTGTTTGCTAGAGGGTGCGGGACGCTCTTATTTGAGCTTGGCGCCCTTCTCGTTGAAATATTTAATCGCGCCGGGGTGGAAGGGGATCGGCGAATGAGAACTGGTCTGGAATTCGATCAAAAGGTTGGCCGCTTCCTTGTGCGTCGCGACCAGATCCGGCTTGTGCTCGAACAGGGTCTTGACGATGGTGTAGGCGACGCTGTCCGGCATCTTCTCGCTCACCGCCAGGATGTTCCAGACGGTAAGGATGTTCGCCGTCTTGTCCATGCCGGTATAAGTGGCCTGTGGAATCACGTCCTTGACGTAAAGCGGGCCGTACTTCTTGTTCAGCGGCTCGATTGCCTCAAGGTGGTCGATCAGCTTGATTTTCGTGCCGGGGGTGGCGGCAAGGTCGGTCACCGCCGCGGTGGGCAGACCGCCGCTCCAGATGAAGGCGTCGATCTTGCGGTCCTTGATGGCGTTGACCGATTCGGCAATCGACAAGCGTTCGCGCTTCACATCGTTGGTCAGGCCATAGGCTTCGAGCAGGCGCAAGGACAGGATCTCGGTGCCGCTGCCGGGCGAGCCGACGGAGATGCGCTTGCCCTTGAGGTCCTGCATGGTGTTGATGCCGGTGCCCTCGACCGTGACGACGTGGGTGCGGTTCGGGTAGAGCACCATCAGCGTGCGTATCGGAACCTTGCCGTCCTTGAATTTGTCGACGCCGATAAAGGCTTCCCAGGCGGTATCGGCCATGGTGAAGCCGACATCGGTCTTGCCGGTATTGAGCAGCTTCATGTTGTCCACCGAGGCGCCGGTGACTTCGGCGGTGACCTGCCAACCCGGCACATGCTTGGTGAGGATGTTGGCCATGCCCCCGCCGAGCGGGTAATACACGCCGCCGGTGCCGCCGGTGCCGATGGAGAGGTTGGTCTTGCCCTGGGCGAAGGCGCCTGCAGCCAGCAGTGGGGTGATGCACAGCAACAGGGTGCGTAGCAGTTTGTTCATGTTTCCTCCGAATTGATTTTTTAGATTGTGCGGCGATTATAGCGTTTTACCGAGCAGCGCTTCCTTGAGATCGTCTTGTGCCGGTTTAGTGCCGAGCCAAATCTTCAGCAAGGCGCGATAAAAATCCTCGCCGGGAATATCCATGCCTTGCTGCTTGCCGCCGACGACCAGACGGGTGCCGTTTTCGGGCAGCCAGTCGATGTCGACGACGGTGCCCTCGGCGGCTTTTTTCACCGCCAGCATGGCGACCCTGAAGTCCTCGATGCGCGCTTTCAGCGGCTCCATTTCGGCATCGGAATGATTTTTGTGTATGCCTTCCACCAGCGCATCCGCGAACTGCTCCGCGGTGAGTTCGCGCAAAGTGACGATGTGCAGGCGTTTTGGCCCCTTGAGCGCGAGCACATCGGCCACGGCGGATTTTTTCTCGGTCAGGTACAGCCCGATTGCATATACCTTGAAGAACAGCCGGGAACGCTGGCCGGCGCCGTTGAATTTCAGTTCGGTAGCGCCTAACTGGCTCTTGTCCTCGAACTTGACGCCGGAAACGTCGACTGCGGCATGGACGAAGCTGGTGACACACAAGAGCAGGGCGAGCAGCAGTTTTTTCATGGTTCTTCTCCTCAGAGGGCTGAAATGTTATCGACGACAGTCTGGCCGACTTCCTGCGTGCTTGCGTTGCCGCCGAGGTCGCCGGTTTTTGGACCATCCAGCAGCGCGTATTCTATGGCGCGCATCAGAGCGGCGGCGGCTTGCGGTTGGCCCAGGTGCTCCAGCATCATGACACCCGACCAGACCTGGCCGAGTGGATTGGCAATGCCCTGGCCGGCGATGTCCGGCGCCGAGCCATGCACCGGCTCGAACAACGAAGGATACACGCGTTCCGGATTGAGATTGGCGGAAGGTGCGATGCCGATGGTGCCGGTGCAGGCCGGGCCGAGATCGGAGAGGATGTCGCCGAACAGATTGGAGCCGACCACCACATCGAACCAGTCCGGATGCCGGACGAAGTTTGCGCAGAGTATGTCGATGTGATACTGGTCGACCCGGATGCCGGGATACTGCGTCGCCATGGCCTTCACCCGTTCGTCCCAGAAGGGCATGGTGATGGAAATGCCGTTCGACTTGGTGGCGGAGGTGAGATGTTTTTTCGGCCGCCTTTGCGCCAGTTCGAAGGCGAATTTCAGCACGCGGTCGACGCCGTGGCGGGTCATGATGGTTTCCTGCAGCGCCATCTCGCGCTCGCTGCCTTCGAACATGCGGCCGCCGGCATTCGAGTATTCGCCCTCGGTGTTTTCGCGGACGATGTAGAAATCGATGTCCCCCGGCTTGCGGTCGGCCAGCGGCGAGCGCATGCCCGGCATCAGCCGCGCCGGGCGCAGATTCACGTACTGGTCGAAGCGGCGGCGGAACTGCAGCAGCGAGCCCCACAAGGAGACATGGTCCGGCACCGTGGCCGGCCAGCCGACCGCACCGAAGAAAATGGCATCGTGCTTGACGATACGCTCGAACCAGTCGTCCGGCATCATCTTGCCATGCAGCGCGTAATAGTCGCAGCTGGCCCATTCGATCCAGTCCCAGTCGAAGCCGAAGCCGAATTTGCCGGCCACGGCATCCAGCGCGCGCACGCCTTCGGGCAGCACTTCCTTGCCGATGCCGTCGCCGGGAATGGCGGCGATCCGGTAGCGCTTCACGTGCGGATTTCCCCGTTGCCGAGCACGATCCATTTTTGCGAGGTCAGCCCTTCCAGGCCGACCGGCCCACGCGCATGGAACTTGTCGGTGGAGATGCCGATCTCCGCGCCCAGGCCGTACTCGAAGCCGTCGGCGAAGCGGGTCGAAGCGTTCACCATCACCGAGCTGGAATCCACTTCGCGCAGGAAGCGCATGGCATTGGTGTGGTTTTCGGTGACGATCGCTTCGGTGTGCTGCGAGCCATACAGCGTAATGTGGTCGATGGCGGCGTCGAGCGAGGCGACGATGCGGATCGCCAGGATCGGCGCCAGATACTCGGTGCGCCAGTCTTCTTCTGTGGCCGGCTGCATCTGCGGGATGAGTGCGCGCGACAGCTCGCAGCCGCGCAGCTCGACGCCCTTGTCGAGAAGAATTTTGCACAGCGGCGGCAATACCCGCGCCGCGATGTCCGCATGCACCAGCAGCGTTTCCATGGTGTTGCAGGGCGCATAGCGTTGCGTCTTGGCGTTGTCGGCGATGCGGATGGCCATGTCGAGGTTCGCGGCGGCGTCGATATACACATGACAGATGCCGTCCAGATGCTTGATCACCGGCACTCGCGCGTCTTTGGCGATGCGTTCGATCAGGCCCTTGCCGCCGCGCGGCACGATCACGTCGACGTATTGCGGCATGGTAATCAGTTCGCCGACAGCCGCGCGGTCGGTGGTGGCGATCATCTGCACCGCTGTCTCCGGCAAGCCGGCTGCGGTCAGGCCGGCCTGCACGCAGGC
>CAYHXK010000292.1:0-3873 GCA_964360125.1 uncultured Sterolibacterium sp. | reverse complement strand
GCTTACAGCCGCGCAGCCGCCCCAAGCTGGCGCGCCCGCGCCTGCGCGCGTGCTCAGCGACGAAATGGATGCGGTGGATCTTATGTTTCATCGGGCCAACTCCATGCAGATTCCCGCCACGACCGCGGTGGCATCTGGCTTGGCCAATGCCCGGGCTTTTTCCGCCATTTGCACCAATTGCTCGCGATTCAGCGTGCGCAGCAAGGCCAGTTTTTCCGCTGACAGTTCATTCTGCGGCAACAGAATGGCTGCACCGGCGTTGGCGAGGAAACGCGCGTTGGCGGTTTGGTGATCGTCCACCGCATGCGGGAAGGGCACCAGGATGCTGGCAACCCCGGCGGCGGCAAGTTCGGCCACGGTCAGCGCGCCGGCGCGGCAGATCACCAGGTCCGCCCACTCGTAGGCCCCGGCCATGTCTTCGATGAAGGCAACGCAATTCGCCTGCACGCCGGCTTGCGCATAATTTTTCCGCAGTTCGTCGAGGCGCTTCGCCCCTGACTGGTGCACCACTTGCGGCCGTTCCTCTTCCGACATCAAAGCCAGCGCCTTCGGCACTGCCTGGTTGAGCGCCTGAGCGCCGAGGCTGCCGCCCACCACCAGCAGCCGCAGCGGACCTGCGCGATTCTTGAAACGCTCGAGCGGCGGGAGTAGCGCGGCGATTTCGGCACGCACCGGATTGCCGCACCACACCCCATTGAGAATGACGTGCGGAAAACCGGTGAGAACCCGGTCGGCAACCTTGGCCAGCACTCTGTTGGCCATGCCTGCCACGGAGTTCTGTTCATGCACGACCAGCGGAAAGTTCTTCAGCACCGCCATCATGCCGCCGGGAAAGCTGATGAACCCCCCCATGCCGAGCACTACGTCGGGCTGAATTTTTTTCAACTCGCGCAAGGCCTGCCAGAACCCATGCAGCAGATTGAACGGCAATAACAGCTTGCGGATGATGCCCTTGCCGCGCAGGGCAGCGAAACGCAGCTCCGCCATCGCATAGCCGCGCCTGGGCACCAGCTTGGCTTCCATCCCGTCCGGGCTGCCAAGCCAGATGACGCGCCAACCGGCAGCGCTCACCGCATCCGCCACCGCCAGTCCCGGAAAAATGTGTCCGCCGGTGCCGCCCGCCATGATCAATAATGTCTTAGTCATCGCGGGACGCTTCCGGCGAAGTTCCTGCGGACACATATTCGGCGCAGGCTAACGCGAGCGCAGCGAACGTTAAGCGCGCAGCGCGGCCGGAGCCAAATATCCCTCCGCCGGCACCGCCCGCCATGATCAGCAAGGTCTTCAAACCTGATGCCCCTGCATGAGCTGACGATTCTCGTAATCTATCCGCAGCAGGATAGACAGGGCCAAGCAATTGGCGACGATGCCGGACCCGCCGTAACTCATCAGCGGCAATGTCAAGCCTTTGGTCGGCAACAATCCCATGTTCACGCCCATGTTGATGAAGGCTTGAACACCCAGCCAGATGCCGATACCTTGCGCCACCAGACCGGCGTAGACACGATCGAGCTGCAAAGCCTGGCGGCCGATGGCGAAAGCGCGCTGCACCACCAGGGCGAATAGAAATATCACCCCGGCGACGCCGAAGAAGCCCAGCTCCTCGGCAATCACCGCCAACAGAAAGTCGGTATGCGCCTCGGGCAGGTAAAACAGTTTCTCGACGCTGGCGCCGAGACCGACGCCGAACCATTCGCCGCGGCCGAAGGCGATCAACGCATGGGAAAGCTGGTAGCCTTTGCCGTAGGCATCCTGCCACGGATCCATAAAGCCGAAGATGCGCTCGCGCCGATAGGGTGAAATCCAGATCAGGACGACGAAGCCGGCCAGCAATACCACCACCAGGGCGCCGAACAGGCGGGCATTGATGCCGCCGAGAAACAGGATGCCCATGGCGATGCAGACGATCACCACGAACGCCCCGAAGTCGGGTTCGCGCAGCAGCAGAAAACAGATCATCAGCATCACGCCGGCCATAGGCGCGAAACCGCGTCGGAACGAGCCCATGTCGGCCAACTTGCGCGTAGTGTAGTCGGCTGCGTAGAGCACGACAAACAGCTTCATCAGTTCGGATGGCTGAAGATTCACCGGCCCCAGAGGCAGCCAACGCTGCGCGCCATTGACCGAACGCCCGACATGCGGCACCAGCACCAACATCAGCAATACAAAACCGGCGATGAACAACCACGGCGCCACCTGCTGCCAGACACGCATCGGCACCTGGAATGCCACCACTGCGGCGATCAGGCCGATGACTACGAACACGCTATGGCGCACCAGAAAATAAGCTGGCTGGTATGCGGTAAACTTGCTGCCCTCGGCCGTGGCGATGGAGGCCGAATACACCATCACCAGTCCGAACATCAACAGCGCCAATGCCGGCCACAACAGCCAGCCATCGAATTCCTGCGGCGCTTGATTCATCTGTAGGGAGGCATGCGGGCGCATCAGGAAGTCACCCTCGCCGGGAGTAGCGATTTCACCGCGGCCACGAACACCTCGGCACGGTGCACGTAATTTCGATACATGTCGAAGCTGGCGCAAGCCGGCGAGAGCAGTACTGCATCGCCAGGCCGCGCGGCAGTGGAGGCAAACCTTACCGCTTCCTGCATATCGCGCCCCTGCAGCACAGCCACGCCGCAGGCTTCGAGTACCGCATTGATCTTGGGTGCGTCGCGGCCGATCAGAACGACGGCGCGCGCATAGCGGTTGACCGGGCTCGCGAGCGGCGAAAAATCCTGGCCTTTGCCATCGCCGCCCACGATCAGCACGATCTTGCAACCGTTTCCAGCCTGGGCGGCGATCTGTCCGCCTATGCCATTCAAAGCCGCTACCGTTGCGCCGACATTGGTGCCCTTGGAATCGTCGTAGTAGGTCACGCCAGCGATCACGGCGATTTTTTCCACGCGATGCGGCAGGCCGTCGAAACTGCGCAAACCAACGACCAGTTTCTCCAGCGGCAGGCCAATTGCGTGGCACAGCGCCAATGCGGCAAGGGCATTGGCCGCATTGTGCAAGCCCGCCAGCGGCATCTGGGAGAACGGCAGAAGGAAATTATCTCCCTGCACCAGCCAGAATTCGCCGCCCCGTTCGCGCAAACCGAAATCCTCCAGCATTCCCGGCGCATCCAGTCCAAAACTGATCAACCAGCGCCCCGGCAGCGCCATCTTGCTGACGCGCGGGTCGTTGCGGTTGAGTACTTGCACCCCCGAAGACGTCTTGCTTTCGCCGAAGATGCGCGCTTTGGCGCTGGCATATTCGTCAATGTCGATATAGCGGTCGAGATGATCGTCAGTGATATTGAGCACCGTTGCCGCGTCCGCATTCAGTGTCAGCGTAGTTTCGAGCTGAAAGCTGGACAATTCAAGCACCCATATTTCGGGTAGCCGTCCAGTATCGAGGCGGCTCATCAGGGCATCCAGCGCCGCCGGCGAAATATTCCCCGCAGCTTCGGCGTCGCGGCCTGCAGCTCTGCATAAATGCGCGGTCAGCGCCGTGGTGTTGGTCTTGCCGTTGGTGCCGGTGATGGCGATGATTTTTGTTCTTTGCGCGTTGAGATTTGGACGGTCCAGCGCGCGCAAACCCTGGACAAATAGCTCGATCTCGCCGACCACCGGGATTCCCCGGGCACGCGCCTCGAGCACCACCATCATGCCGCCCGAAAGACCCGGGGACAGCGCCAGCAGGTCGATGCCTTGAAGCAGCGTTTTGTCGAATGGTCCGGCGACGAATTCCGCATCCGCTGCTTCGCGGCGCAATCCCGACAACGACGGCGGCTCGGCACGCGTGTCGGCAACGCGTACGCGCGCACCGCACCGCTTGCACCAGCGCGCCATCGCCAGCCCCGATTCGCCGAGGCCGAGGACGAGGACA
>CAYHXK010000291.1:0-3882 GCA_964360125.1 uncultured Sterolibacterium sp. | reverse complement strand
ATACATGCGGGACTTTCAATTGTTGAATTTTTAGCGGATGATTGTTATTGTGGAATCGAATAGATCATCCGGCATGCATAAAGCGCCTCGAAGAGACGATAATCACCAACTCAAATCAACTATTGAGAAGTGCCATGAACATCAACGCTTTACTTCAACCGAACGTTCCTGATCGAGAGTTGTTGCAGGAATTCGTCGACAATCTGACCGACCAGATCCCCCTGATCGAGCGCGACATCGCCCGGCTGGAAAGGGATCCCGGCGACAAGGGGTTGATCGCCGACCTGTTCCGCGCACTGCACACTATCAAGGGCGATGCCTCGATCTGCCAGATAGAACTTGGCGTGATGATTGCACACCCCGTCGAGACTCTGCTGTCCAGGTTGCGAACCGGCGAAATTGGCTTTTCAGAGCTGCTTGCGGAAGTTGTCCTGCTGGCCATGGATCGCCTGGAGTTGGCGGTCGAGGCAATGACCGCCAAGCGTTCTCTGGCGCACCTGAAGTTGGTCGAATTGGTAGGCGGACTGGAAAATCTGGCGGCTGTCTCGCCTGAGTCGCTTACCGATCACCTGGTTCGTTTGATCGAAGCGGTAACCGGGTTCCGTCCCATACACCATGACGGCGCTACCTTGGGAGACCAGGCTCTCCCTCCGCACACTTCGGGCCAAGAGCGGAATACCGAGTCCGTCGCCGCTGACCTGCGTTTCTTCCGTTCTCTGGCGCTGCAATTCGAAACTCGTTCGCCGCTGTTCATGGGTCGCAGCCAGCGCCTGCTTAAACTCGCGCTCGACACCAACCTGGAGGCCGGCAAACCGGTAGACTCCCTGCAACTGGAGGCAGCAGTCTATTTTCATGATGTCGGCATGATGTTCCTGCCCGAACAGGTGTGGCTGAATGCCGGTAAATTGTCGGATCAAAGCAAGTTGCTCTTGCAAAACCATCCCATGCAGGCTGCCAATCTGCTGGAACGCATGACAGGCTGGCAGGGGGCTGCTGAAATCGTGGCGCAACATCATGAAATGCCCGATGGCGGCGGCTATCCCAAACGGCTCAAAAACGATGAAATCAGCGACGGGGCTAAAATCATGGCGATTGTTGACGCCTTCGAGGCCGTCACGCTTAAGCACAGCGATCGCGGCCACTCCCGCTCCATCTTGCGCGCAATCGCTGAAGTCAATGCCTGCGACAACCAGTTCGCACCGGAATGGATAGCATCTTTCAACGCCGTTATCCGTCGTTTGGTTGAAACTTGACAGACCAATCATCCCCATGAAGATGGCTGGGAAATGCCGCATTATTCCCCTTATCCAGGCAGCAAAGACAAAGGGAAGCTTTCTGGTAGACTACAGTTGAAAAAAACACCCCTCCGATGAATTTTAATTGCTGAGCAAACCAAGCAATGGCGCTTCCACAGAAAAAAGCACCCGCTACGGATTTAAGTGAAAAGTATGGATTGCTTATCGATGATATCGCCTCGATGCGAACAACGGTGCGCATCCAGCTCGCCAGCGTCAGGCTTGAGCGTTGCGATCAGGCGCGCAACATCAAGGAAGCGATCGACAAGCTCACGAACAAGCACTACGACCTGATCGTTTGCGACTACAACCTCGGCGACGGCGCCGACGGCCAGCAGTTTCTCGAACTGGTGCGGCGCAAGCAGCTCCTGCCGATGTCCACCGCTTTCCTCATGATCACCGGCGAAACCGGTTACCAGCAGGTGTCTACAGCCGCGGAATATTCTCCGGACGACTACTTGCTCAAGCCGTTCACGGCTGAAACGCTGGGCACCCGCCTGCTGCGCATCATTGAAAAGAAGGAAGCGCTCAAACCCGTCTATCAGCACATGGGGGCGAAAGGAGACAAAACCAAAGCGCTGGTTGCCTGCAACGCCTTGCTTGAGCAAAAATCCCGCTATTCCCTGGATGTACTGCGCATCAAAGGGGATCTTCTGCTCAACGGCGGACGTGCCGCAGAAGCACTGGCTTTGTATGAGGAAATCCTGCTACAGCGCTCGACGCCTTGGGCCGAGGTCGGCAAGGCGCTCGCCTTAATAGCCTTGGGCGACCCCGAGGAAGCCCGGTTTCTACTGGAGCAAACGCTGGTCGCCTATCCCAACTATCTTGCGGCGTATGACTCGCTTGCGGAGCTGCTGGTCAAATCCGATAAAGTCGCCGCCCAGCAGATCGTCGAACAAGCCCTCAAAGTGGCGTCAACCAATCAGCGTCAGCGCGAATTGGGTTCCCTGGCTTTGGACAACAAGGATTACAGCCGCGCCGAGGATGCCTTCCGGGTTGCGGTCGAGCGCGACAAATCGGGTTTTTTCAACAGCCACGATGATTTCGCCGGACTCGCCAGGAGCTATGTCGAGCAGGACAAAATCTCAGAGGCTATGGCTACCGTCAAGGACATGGGTCAGCGTTTCAAGAGTACTCCTGAACTCGCCGGTCGCCAGGCGGCGCTCGAGTGTCAGGTGCATGCCCGCGCCGGCAATACCTCGGCGGCGGAGGCCGCGCTGAAACGCGCGTTGGACCTGCAAAAACAAGGGGGCTTGGACGTCACCACTTCCCTTGAAATCGCTCAGGCCTGCTTCGCCTCCGGCCAACCCGATGCAGCCAAAAACATCATCCAGGCAATCGCGGAGGATCACCAGGAAAACGAGAAGGTGCTGGATCGCGCTCATGCGGTATTCGAAGCCGCGGGTCTTGACGAAGAAGGCACTGTGTTCCTGGAAGCTACCCGCAAGAGCATGATCCGCCTGAACAACGAAGCTGTGGCGCTGGCCAAGTCGAACGAACTGGACAAGGCGATCGTCATGCTGGTGGAAGCTGCCGATCGCCTGCCCAACAATGCTCAGGTTGCGGTCAACGCGGCTCAGGCTATCCTGATGCGGATCCAGACCCAGGGAATGGATCTGGGCCAGATCGGCCAGGCACACCGCTATATTACCCAGGCGATCCGCGCCAATCCGGGACACCCCAAGCTGGAAGGCGCGATTGCGTTCTATCGCAAACTGGCGCCTCCTGGCGCACGACCACTGGAGGTTTAAGCCGATGGACATGCTGGTCGCCGCCGCCATCCATGATGCCAAAAACGCCCTGAACGCCCTCGGGGTCTGGCTCGACGAAGCCCAGCGCGAATGCGCATCCCAGTCATCCTCGCCAGCGTTGGCGCGAGCGAAAGCCATCGCTTCGACACTTTCAGGACAACTGGTGGAATTGCTCGCGCTTTACCGGGCTAACGACGGCAGCCTGCGCCTGGCGGTGGAAGACCAGCACCTGGAAGATTTTCTTGCCGACGTGATGGCCGAACTGGCTGAGTCCCGCGCCATCGTGAAGCAGACACAGGATAGCTCCCAAGTCACGGCAGAGATTGCCATCGACACCGATTTTGCCGTCGCAAGCGAAGTCGGCGCGTGGGCTTTCGACGCTTACCTGGTTAAATTCGTATTGCTCGACGCCTTGCGCAACGCCTTGCGCCATGCCCGGCAGCGCGTCCGCTTCTCCTTTGCCTTGGAATCCGGAGGTGGAATCCGTTTTAGCATCGCCGATGACGGCGATGGCTATCCGAAAACGATACTCCACAGCGGAAACCTGGCCAGCACGGAAATGACCGCAGGCAGCAGCGGACTGGGGCTCAGTTTCGCCCACCTGATCGCGGCCCGGCACGCCACCCCCGCCGGCCTGCATGGCCGGCTGGAACTGAGCAACGATGGACTCGACCAGCACGGTGCGCGCTTTTCCCTGATTCTGCCTTAGCGCCTTGTCCGCAGTCCCACATAGTATCCCATCGCGCCGCAGCGCAAACCGCCCGTATTAGAGCCCTTCAAGAAGAAGCCACACTGGCACGTCAGCACCGACAAGGATCGCCATGCATCCCAATTTA
>CAYHXK010000290.1:0-3885 GCA_964360125.1 uncultured Sterolibacterium sp. | reverse complement strand
GCGATCACCACCTTCCAGCCGTTTTTGACGGCTTCCGCCTGGGCGGCGGCTGCAATTCGCTTGGCATCGTCGAGTGTCAACATAATCTTTAAGCCTTTGGGTTGAGCAGGTTGGGCGGCGTTCCCCCGGTCAGCGCGGCGATCAGGTTTTCCGCCGCCAGCATCGCCATTTTCAGCCGCGTGGCCGAGGATGCAGAGCCGATATGCGGCGTCAGCACTACGTTGTCGAGCGCGAAGAAGCGCGGATCGAGCGCCGGTTCGTTCTCGAACACATCGAGTCCCGCCCCGGCGATGCGCTGTGTTTGCAGTGCCTCGATCAGCGCGGCATCGTCGACGATGCCGCCGCGCGCCACATTGATCAGATGCGCCGTCGGCTTCATCTGCGCCAGTTCTGCCGCGCCGATGGCATGGTGCGCTTCAGCCGAATAAGGCAGCATCAGTACCAGGAAGTCGGCTTCGCGCAGCAGCGTGGCTTTGTCCACCCATTTGGCTCGGCATTGCGCCTCGCGCTCCGCCGATAGGTGCGAACGATTGTGGTAGATGACGCGCATCTCGAAGCCGGCGGCGCGGCGCGCCACCGCCTGGCCGATGCGTCCCATGCCGAGTATGCCCAGGGTGGCATGGTGCACGTCCTGGCCCAGCCAGCCCTTGAATTTCCAGCCGCCCCATTGCCCGGCGCGCACCCACTGGTCGGCGGCGACGACACGCCGCGCGCTGGCGAGCATCAAGGCCCAGGCGATGTCGGCGGTGGTGTCGTCGAGTACGCCCGGGGTATTGGTGGCCATCACGCCGGCGCGGGTGCAGGCCTCCAGATCGAAATTGTTGTAGCCGACGGCGCTGTTGCACACCGCCCGCAAGCGCGGGCAGGCTGACAGCAGCGCGGCATCGATGCGCTCGGTCGGCATCGTTAGTACGCCGTCCTTGTCCTTCAGTCGCGCCGCCAGTTGTTCGGGCGCCAGCGGCGCATCTTCGGCGTGGTAGTCGACCTCGAAGTGCTGTTGCAGACGCGCCAGCACTTCCGGATACACCTCTCGCGCGATCAGGATTTTCGGCCGCGTCATTGGAGCGACCCCTGCGGGAGCCACGAAAGCTTCAAGATGATTCCGGTTGCGCCTGCCACAAATTTGGATCCCATCGATTCACCTTTCGATTAAGCAAGGACAAGGAGTGTCCTGCTATTGCAGCGTTGCCATCAGCCAGTTGGCGGTGCGCAGCAGGCGCGCATCGTTGCCGCGCTTGCCCACCAGTTGCACGCCGATCGGCAGGCCGTTCTCGCCTTGCAACAGCGGCAGGCTCAACGCCGGCATGCCGCAAAATGTCCATAGGGTGCAGAACATCGGATTGCCCGTCGACGCCAGCCCGAGCGGCGCAGTACCCTGCACCGCGGGCGTGAGGATGGCGTCGAAGCGATCGAACAGCTCCTCGAAGCCTGCGTTCAGCAACGGAATGCGGGCCAGCGCCTGCCGATAGTCGACCGCCAGGACTTTCCTGCCGCGCTCGATCTGCTCGCGCAGGGAAGCGCTGAGCCGGTCCTGGCCATGCTTGTATTCACCTTCGAAGCTTGCCGCAATATCCGCTTCCATGATGGTCCGATGCCATTCCAGCATGTCCGCCAAGGCAGGCGGCAATTCGAACTCCATAACCTGGTTGGCCAGGTGCTCCAGCAACTCGGCGAATCCTCCCTGGGTGTCGGCATCGGTCTGCCGCCACAGCGGTGTCTTGACGAAGGCCAGGTTCGGCGTGGCTGGGGGTTCTTCCAGCGCCACCCGCAGCCAGGGGGGCTTGGCGCGCGGGCGAGTGTCGGGATCCTGCGCGTCGAAGCCGACAATCTGTTCGCCGAGCAGGGCGAGGTCCTGAATGTTGCGCGCGAACAGGCCGACATGATCGAGCCCCGGCGATTGCCTCAGCACGCCGTGCCGGGAGATCCAGCCGTGCGTCGGCTTGAAGCCGAAAATGCCGCAGTAGGACGCCGGCCGGATCACCGATCCGTTGGTCTGCGTGCCCAAGGCCAGCGGCACCATGCCGGACGCCACCGCCGCCGCAGAACCGCTCGAAGAACCGCCGGGCGTATGCGCCGGGTTATGCGGATTGCGCGTCTTGCCGGGGGCATAAGTGGCCAGTTCCGTGGTGACGGTCTTGCCCATGATCACCGCCCCGGCGCCACGCAACATGCTCACCACCGTCGCATCCCGTTCCGGCATGCGTCCCGCATGCAGCACGGTGCCGTCTTCGGTCGGCATGTCGGCGGTATCGATGATGTCCTTGATGCCCACCGGCACGCCATGCAGCGGGCCGAGCGGCATGCCGGTGGCGCGTTGCTCGTCGGCGCGCCGTGCCTGTGCCAGGACATGCGCCGGATCGAGATGGCGCCAGGCTTGCACTTCGGCTTCGCGGGCTTCAATCTGCTCGAGGCAGGCAAGCGCCAGCTCCTCGGCGGAGAAAAGTCCTTCCCGGATGCCCGCAGCGGCTTCGTGCGCGGCGAGCCAGTTGAGTGCTGTCATATATAACTAGCGCACCAGGGTCACCGGCACGGTGGCGTGCCGCAGGACGTCCTTGGCGACCGAGCCGAGCAGCAGGTCGGCGGCGGCCGATCGACCGTGGGTGCACATCAGTATCTGGCCGATGCCCTGCTCGCGGGCGAACTGGGCGATGGTCTTCCCGGCCAGGTCGCCGACCACCACGTGGTGCCGGTAGGGCACGCCGGCACGGTCGAGCCGGGCGCGTGCCTCGGCCAGTTCCTCGTGGCTTTCCTCCTCGTGATACTTCTTGACCTCCTCGGAGGCGATGAACTGCCCGACGTCCTTGTGCAGCACGTGTTGCACGTTGAGCAGATGGATCTCCGGGTCCTTGTACCAGTCGCGCATGTCCAGCAGGCGCTCGACGGCCCGCAGGGAAGCTTCTGAGCCATCGATGGGGAGCAACAGCTTGTGCATGGCGATTCCTTCCACGGCGGGTTTTTCGGGGGCGGACACCAGGTCGACCACCGGTCGTTTTACCTCCCCGACCTTGGCGCGCGCCGCCAGCCATTTTCCTGCCGCCACCACGACGATGGCGCCGGTCGCCGGCGCGGCCACATGCAGCCACGAGGCATTGACTGCGATCCATTCCATCACCAGCGGATCCGTCACCGCCATCTCGCCCGCCACATAGCCGAGCAACGCCGCGCCCAGTGCGATGATGATCGGGTAGCGCTCCATTACCTTGAGCAGGAAAGTGCTGGTGAAGACGACCAGTGGAATGCTCACCGCCAGACCGATGATGAGCAGCAGCAGGCTGCCCTTCGCGGCGGCGGCGATGGCGATGATGTTATCCACGCTCATCACCAGGTCGGCGAGCAGGATGGTGCGGATGGCTGCGCCGAGGTTGCCGCTGGTCATGCCCTCGCCCGTGCTTTCTTCCTCGGGCAGCAGCAATTGCACGGCGATCCACAACAGCATGGCGGCGCCGACGAGCTTGAGCGCCGGCAGCTTGAGCAGCGTGACGGCGATCATAGTCAGGGTGACGCGCATCGCCACCGCGGCAAAGGTTCCCCAGAAGATGGCTTTTCTCTGCTGGTGCGGAGGCAGCGAGCGCGTGGCCAGTGCAATCACCACCGCGTTGTCGCCCGACAGGACGATGTCGGCGCCGATGATCTGCAGCAGCGCCACCCAGAAGAGGGGAGAGCCGACTTCCATTACATTCCTCCCGTCGACCGATCGGCCATGGCCAGGTTTCTCACTTATACAGGACCGTCGGCAGCCACAGCCCGATTTCCGGGAACTGATAGAGCAGCACCAGCGCCACCACCTGGATGGCCATGAAGGGCATCATCCCGAGGAAGATCTGATTCAGCGTCACATGCGGCGGCGAGACGCCCTTCAGGTAGAAGGCGGCCATCGCCACCGGC
>CAYHXK010000289.1:0-3898 GCA_964360125.1 uncultured Sterolibacterium sp. | reverse complement strand
AATGCAGTTCGAAGCGCGCCATGAAAGCCTCGATCTCGGCTTCCCGGTAGCCTTCGAAGGCGAATCCGACACGATGCCGCTCCAGCCGGATCAGGCCGATGCGCAGTTCGGGCAGGGGTTCGAAGGCGATGCGCCAGGCGCGGCGCGGCTCACTATGCAGGAAGGCATCGCGCTCTTCGACAAACGCGACGCCGCCGACGGCGGCGGGAAGCAGACGCAGGAAATCCGCCCGCGTCACGGTCATCTCGAAGCTCAGAGGAAGCTTCACCCCCCCGCGACAGGCGGCCAGATCGCGAGTACCTCGCCGTCTTGCAAAGTGCGCCCGGCGCGCGCGCCGGGCGGGACAAACACGCCATCGATGAGGACCAGATGGCACAACTGGTTGGGCAGACCGAAACGCTGGATCAGATCCGCCGGAGTGGTGCCCGGCTCGATCTCGAGATCGAGCCGGTTGGTCTTATGCGCCTCGGCCGGCAGATAGTCCGACAACGTGGCGTAGAGTTTCAGTGCAACCTTCATGCAGTCATCTGCGCGGCGCCGATATATGCCGCCTGGAATTGCGTGGGATCGGCGAGCAAGCGCGACTTCCACTCGCCCAGCCGCACGCGGCCCTGGATCAAGCCGCGCAAGGCGCCGACGTGCGCGGTCCAGCCGATGCTGGTGGCGCCGATCAGCACGTCCTCCTTGAACTGCAGCGAGAGGTAACGGAAGTGTGCCGCATCGAGCAGTTCGGCGCTCTCGCCGCCTTCCGACCTGCCCGCCCCCCACCATTGTCCGAACGAAGTGGAAATCAGCCCCAGCGTATCCAGCACATTGACGGCCAGACTGCCCTGGAACTGCACCGCCTGGCCCGCCATGTTGGCGGCGGCGATGCGCGCCTGATCGGCGGCGTTGGGCTGAATGGCGTTGAGTTGCGGCTGGCCGGAATGAAAGCCGAGGGATTCGGTCACATCGCCTGCCGCATAAATTCCCGGCACGTTGGTTTGCAGCCGTTCATCGACCAGGATGCCATCGTTGGTGTTAATGCCGGACCCTTTCAGAAATTCGATATTCGGCCGCACGCCGGTGGCGCTGATGAGCATGTCCGCCGCCAACGGAGCGCCCGATGAAAGCCGGGCACTCAAGGCCCCGTCCGCCTGGCCGATGGTTTCGATGCGGGCCGAGGTATGCACCCGCACGCCCTTCTGCTCCACCCATTGCTTGATCATGCCGCCGGCGGTTTCGTTCATCATGCGCGGCACCATGCGGTCGCCCATTTCCACCACCGTCAGCTTGACGCCGCGGGCGGCCAGCGCCTCCATGATGATGCAGCCGATGAAGCCGGCGCCCATCTGCACCACGCGGGCGCCGGGTTTCGTCAGCGCGATGATCTTGCGCGCATCGGCCAGCGTCCAGCAAGTGTGCACGCCGGGCAGGTCGATGCCCGGCACCGGCGGCTGCACCGGGTGGGAGCCGGTGGCGACCAGCAAGCGGTCGTAGGGCAGGGTTTCGCCGTTGGCGAGTTTGACTTTTTTCGCCGCCGTATCGAGCTTTTCCGCCCGTGCATTGACCAGCCGTATCCTCAGGCTGGCGTAGTGATCGGGATCCTTGCGCAGGTGCGTGCCCTGTTCGCCGATATTGCCCATCAACAGATATGGAATCGCCATGCGCGAATAAGGCGGTTCCGGCTCGTCGCCGACCAGCACGATCTCCGCCTGGGCGTCGAGTTTGCGCAGCGTTTCGGCGGCAATCACGCCGGACGGACCATTGCCGAGAATGACATGTTTCATGTGGCGTTCCTCAAATGAAAACGCCAAGGCGCCGGCTCAGCCGTGCGCCCTGGCGTGGAGCGATAACTCAGAGTCCGAGCCGCGCCAGGGTTTCCTTGGACGGCACGCCGTTGGCATCCCAGCCGCGCGCCTTGTAATACTCCGGGCGCATCTTGTCGATGCCACTGACCAGGCCTTTGGCCGGACCGGTCTTGGCCGGTTCGGTCTTCAGGCGCGGCGGCAGGTCGTCGTCCTTGGCGGTAAAGCCGGCGGCGTTGTTGAACTGGCGCTCCATGTTCCAGATGCGCTCGCCGACCAGCGCCAGTTTCTCCATGCTCCAGTCGCCCTCGCAGGCGGCGTCGAGCTGCGGCTGCAAGTCGGCCAGGGTCCAGGCAAAGGTGGTGAACACGCAGACCCCGGCAGAATCGAACACCGAAGTGGCATCCTGGAAAGCCTTGACCAGATCGGCCTTGCCTTCGGTGACCAGCGGATCGGTTTTAACAGGAATACCCAGAACTTCCGAAGCGACGGTATAGCCGCGCAGGTGGCAGGCGCCGCGGTTTGACGTGGCATAGGCCAGCCCCATCCCCTGGATGCCGCGCGAATCGTAGGCGGGGAACTCCTGCTTCTTGACGCCCATCGACAACTCCGGCTTGCCGTACTTGGCGCACAGGCGGGCCGAACCCAGCCCCAACTCCTTGCCGAAGCCCTCCCCCTTGGCCGTCATCTCGGCCAGCTTGACCAGCGCCTGGGCCGAACCGAAGGGCGCTTCGAGGCCGATCATCTCCTTGGTCAGGATGCCCAAGTCATACAGCTCCATGGCCGCGGCGACGGTTGCGCCGAAAGTGATCGGATCGAAGCCGGCTTCGTTGGTCAGCATATTGGCGTACTGCAAGGCCTCCAGGTCGCCCACCCCGTTGGCCGCGCCCAGCGCCCAGGCCGCCTCGTATTCGAGGCCGCCGGATGCGCCCCAGTACTCCGGCTTGTTGACCACGCTGAAATGCGTCTCGTCCATCCTGGAAACGCGGCCGCAGGCGATGGTGCAGCCGAAGCAGGCGGCTTTCGCCACCAGATGGGACTTGCCATCGGGCCGCTTTTCGACCATCGCCTCGGCGGAAATCTTGCGCGCGTCCTCGAACTGCACGTCGCGATGGTTGCGCGTCGGCAAGGCGCCCATTTCATTGATGACGTTCATCAGCACCTGGGTGCCATAGGCCGGCAGGCCCTGGCCGGTGACCGCGTTGTCCTTGAGGATCTGTTTCTTCTCGGCCACGGCCTTCATGAAAGCCTGGGGGTCGCGGATGTTGCCCACCCCCTTGGTGCCGCGCACCGCAATCGCCTTCAGGTTCTTGCTGCCCATCACCGTGCCCACGCCGGAGCGGCCGGCGGCGCGGTGCAGGTCGTTCACCACGGCCGCGAACAGCACGCCGTTCTCGCCCGCCTTGCCGATGCTCGACACACGCACCAGCGGGTCCTGCAGGCCCTTCTTCAGCAGCTCCTCGGTCTGCCACACGCTCTGGCCCCACAGGTGGGCAGCGTCGCGCAGTTCCGCCACGTCGTCATTCACGTACAGGTAGACCGGCTTCGGGCTCTTGCCCTCGAAAATCACCATGTCCCAGCCAGCCATCTTGAACTCGGCGCCCCAGTAGCCGCCCGAGTTGGAGCAGGCGATGGCGCCGGTCAGCGGGCTCTTGGTGATGACGGTGTAACGCCCGCCGGTGGAGGCCATGGTGCCGGTCAGCGGGCCGGTGGCCCAGATGATCTTGTTCGCCGGAGAGAGCGGGTCGACCTTGGCGTCCACCTCTTCCACCAGGTATTTGGAGCCCAGGCCGCGCGAGCCCACGTAGTCGTGCGCCCAGTCCATGTTCAGCGGCTCAGAGGTCACGGTGCCCTTCGTCAGATCGACGCGGAGAATTTTTCCTGCCCAAGACATGATGTTTCTCCTTAAGTCGCAGAGGGTTGGTTGCCGAGCTTGTTGGCCCACTGTTCCATCTTGCCCAGGCCGGTCCAGTTGGCATCGATGAAGGTGATGGCACCGGTCGGGCAGGCCTCGGCACAGGCCGGCTGGCCGCCGCACAGGTCGCACTTCTGCACCTTGCCGGTCTCCTGCACGTAGTTGACGGTGCCGAAGGGGCAGGCGATGGTGCAGA
>CAYHXK010000288.1:0-3907 GCA_964360125.1 uncultured Sterolibacterium sp. | reverse complement strand
GCAATGAGCGAAAACCGCACCGGCGCCCGCCAGGTCGAACTCGAAGTGCTGCGCTACAACCCGGAGACCGAGCAGGAGCCAAGGTTTCAGCACTACTCGGTACCCTGCAAGAACGAATGGTGCATCCTCGATGCCCTGAATTACCTCAAGGACCATCTCGATCCGACGCTCGCCTATCGCTGGTCCTGCCACATGCAGGTCTGCGGCAGCTGCGGCATGATGATCAACGGCGAACCCAAGCTGGCCTGCAAGGCCATGGTGCGGGATTACAGCGGCACGATCCGGGTCGAGCCGCTGGCGCATTTCCCGATCGAGCGCGACCTGGTTTCTGTCGCCGACGACTTCATGGCCAAGCTCAAGCGCGTCAAGCCCTACCTGATTCCCGGCGAGAGGCGGACGCTGGCGGACGGAGAATACAAGCAGACGCCGGCGCAGCTCGAGCGCTACCGCAAGTATGCGATGTGCATCAATTGCATGCTGTGTTATGCCGCCTGTCCGGAGTATGGCCTGACGCCGAAATTCATCGGTCCGGCGGCGATCACCCTGGCGCATCGCTATAACCAGGATTCCCGCGACGGCGGCCGCGACGAGCGCCAGGAAGAGATTGCGACCAGCGAGGGCGTGTGGGAATGCACTTTCGTCGGCGCCTGCTCGGATGTCTGTCCCAAGCATGTGGACCCCGCCAGCGCCTTGCAGCAGGTCAAGGTCGCCAGCACCGTCGATTGGTACCTGGAGCACTTTATGTCATGGGTGAAAAAATGAGCCGACGTCCCTATGTTCGAGAAGTTTCCAGGACCGCCTGGTTCTTCAAGCACCCGCGATATATGCGCTACATGGCGCGCGAAGTAACTTGCATTTTCATCGGCATCTACACCATGATTCTGCTGGTGGGACTGGCGCGGCTGTCGCAAGGGCAGTCGCAATACGAGGCTTTCCTCGCCGCTTTGCGCCATCCCGCCAGCATCGTGTTCCTTCTGCTGGCCCTGGCGTTCTCGCTGTACAACTCCTTCACCTGGTTCAACGTCGCGCCCAAGGCGCTGCCCATCCAGGTCGGCGACCAGCACTGGCCAGACAGCGTGGTGGCGGGCGGGCATTATGTCATATGGGTACTGTTGTCGCTGTTCATACTTTTTTGGGCGGGGGTATTCTGATCATGGCCAAGTCGAACAAGCCCGTCATCTGGGGCACTTTTGCCGCCGGAGGAGAACTGGTTTCCCTGGTCACGCCGGTCCTCATCGTGCTGACGCTGCTGGCGGCCACCGGCCACCAGCCCGACATGCTCGGCTACGAGAAGCTGCATGCCTATGCCGCGCATTGGTTCGGCAAACTCGTCATCTTCGGGGTGTTGTTTCTGTCGTTGTGGAGCCAGGCCCACCGGCTGCGCATCACTTGCTACGACTTCGGGGTGCGCGCCGATACCCTGGTCGCGATTGTGGTGTACGCGATTGCGGCGGTCGCCAGCGTGGCGACGGTGGTTTATCTGGCGCGCATTTAAACGGTTATGGCTTGATCTGCAATATTGATAGCAGCGCATGATGCGTCGTGTTGTATAATTCACGTCGAAAATTCTGCTGCTTGGCGATAGACGCCAGAGTGCAATGGGTGGTGTTATTCCATTTCCAGATCATCCGTGACTTTGTCGACTTCGCCTTGCCGTGCAAGGTGCACTGTCTGCGGCTCATCTTCGCGTCACAAATGATCTGGAAATGGAATTAATCGCCGACGTGGTGAAATTGGTAGACACGCTATCTTGAGGGGGTAGTGACGAAAGTCGTGTGAGTTCGAGTCTCACCGTCGGCACCAAACGGAGCGCGCAATGCGATGCGGATTAACATATCCCTTCGAATGCGCGTACCAGCAAACGAAACGTGGGCACCAAAAAAACAACGTGGCGCAAGCCCGATGATTATGTTGGAAAACTACTTTCCCGTTCTCGTATTCATCCTCGTGGGCCTGGCCTTCGGGTGTGCTCCGATACTTCTTGGCTGGCTGGTTGCGCCGCACCGCCCCAATGCCGAAAAACTTTCTCCATATGAATGCGGCTTCGAGGCCTTCGAAGACGCGCGCATGAAGTTCGATGTGCGCTATTACCTGATTGCCATTATTTTTATTCTCTTCGACCTGGAAATCGCCTTCCTCTTTCCCTGGGCGGCGATTTTCAAGGAAATCGTCGGCAACGAATCGATCAAGATGTTCGGCTTCGTCGAGATGCTGGTGTTCCTCGGCATCCTGCTGATCGGCTATATCTACGCCTGGGCCAAGGGCGCCCTGGACTGGGAGTGAAGCGTGGGCATTGAAGGCGTACTGCAGGAAGGTTTCGCGACCACTTCGCTGGACAAGCTGATCAACTGGACGCGCACCGGCTCGATGTGGCCGATGACTTTCGGCCTGGCTTGTTGCGCCATCGAGATGATCCACGCCGGTTGCGCCCGCTACGACCTCGATCGCTTCGGCGTGGTGTTCCGCCCCAGTCCGCGCCAGTCCGACGTGATGATCGTCGCCGGTACCTTGACCAACAAGATGGCGCCGGCCATGCGCAAGGTTTATGACCAGATGGCCGAACCGCGCTGGGTGATTTCGATGGGCTCCTGCGCCAACGGCGGCGGTTACTACCACTATTCATATTCCGTGGTGCGCGGCTGCGACCGTATCGTGCCGGTGGATATCTATGTGCCAGGCTGTCCGCCGACGGCCGAAGCCCTGCTCTATGGCATCATCCAGCTGCAGAACAAGATCAAGCGCACGTCCACTATCGCCCGCTAACAAAGTTGCCAAATAAGCCTGCCTCAACATTCTTTTAACTCGCCGATACCCACATGAGCGTCAGGCTGGACAAGCTTACTCAGAACTTGCAAAACGTCTTGGGCGAGCGCGCCGGGAATCTTGTGTCGGCGTTAGGCGAGCTTACCCTGGTGGTCTCGGCAGCCGATTATCTGGCCGTAGCGAAGACGCTGCGCGACCATCCTGAGCTGCGTTTCGATCAGTTGATCGACCTCTGCGGCGTCGATTATTCCACCCATGGCGATGGCGCTTGGCAGGGCAAACGCTATGCCGCCGTCAGCCATCTGCTCTCGGTGGAAAACAACTGGCGCCTGCGCCTGCGGGTGTTTGCCCCGGACGACGAATTTCCGGTGGTTGATTCCCTGACGGAAATCTGGAATAGCGTGAATTGGTTCGAACGGGAAGCCTTCGATCTGTATGGCATCATGTTCAGCGGTCACAACGACCTGCGTCGCATCCTGACCGACTATGGCTTCATCGGGCATCCGTTCCGCAAGGATTTTCCGATCAGCGGCCATGTCGAGATGCGCTATGACCCGGAGCAGAAACGCGTCATCTACCAGCCGGTCAGCATCGAGCCGCGCGAAGTCACGCCCCGCATCATCCGCGAGGAAAACTACGGGGGTGGGGACCGAGGCCATGGCTGAGATTCGCAACTACACGCTGAATTTTGGCCCGCAGCATCCGGCCGCGCACGGGGTGTTGCGCCTGGTGCTGGAACTGGATGGCGAGGTAGTGGTGCGCGCCGACCCGCACATCGGCCTGCTGCATCGCGCCACCGAAAAGCTCGCCGAGCAGAAGACCTGGATCCAGTCGCTGCCCTACATGGATCGGCTCGATTACACCTCGATGATCATCAACGAGCATCCCTATGTGATGGCCATCGAGCGGCTACTGGACATCGAGGTTCCGCTGCGCGCCCAGTACATACGCGTGATGTTCGACGAGATCACGCGCATCCACAACCACCTGCTGAGCATCGGCACCCAAGCCCTGGACGTGGGCGCAATGACCATGGTGTTGTACACCTTCCGCGAACGCGAGGACATCGCCGACATCCTGGAGGCGACCACCGGCGCGCGCATGCACGGCTCCTATTACCGTCCCGGCGGCGTCTATCGCGACC
>CAYHXK010000287.1:0-3925 GCA_964360125.1 uncultured Sterolibacterium sp. | reverse complement strand
TGATAGCCATCGGCGTGGCGCTGATGATGTGGCGCGCCACCGCCGGCGTGGCAGCCGGCAGCATGACGGTGGGGGATATCGTGCTGGTGAATGCCTTCCTGATCCAGCTCTATATTCCGCTCAACTTCCTCGGCGTGCTCTACCGCGAGATCCGCCAGTCGCTCACCGACATCGAACGCATGTTCACCCTGATGCGGCAGAACCGGGAAGTACAGGATGCGCCCGATGCACGGCTATTGCCGCCCGGACCCTGCACCATCGCTTTCGAGCAGGTCGGTTTCAGCTACGAGGCCAAGCGGCAGATCCTGTTCGATGTCGACTTCGCTATCCCGGCCGGCCAGACGGTGGCCGTGGTCGGCCACAGTGGCTCGGGCAAGAGCACGCTGGCGCGCTTGCTGTATCGTTTCTATGACGTGGATACGCCGGAAACGCAGGGCGGCATCCGCATCAATGGCAGCGACATCCGCCGCCTGACGCAAAGCTCGCTGCGCGCGGCGATCGGCATCGTGCCGCAGGATACGGTGCTGTTCAACGACACCATCCACTACAACATCCAGTACGGCCGGCCCGGGGCGTCCCAGGCCGAAGTGATCGCGGCGGCGCGCGCCGCCCAGTTGCACGAGTTCATCGCCCGCCTGCCGGATGGCTACCAGACCAGGGTGGGCGAACGCGGCCGGAAGCTCTCCGGCGGCGAAAAGCAGCGCGTCGCCATTGCCCGGGCGCTGCTCAAGAATCCGCCGATCATGATTTTCGACGAGGCCACTTCCGCGCTTGACTCGAAGACCGAGCAGGCGATCCAGGCCCAGCTCGAGCAGGCCGCCATCGGCCGCACTACCCTAGTGATCGCCCACCGCCTGTCGACCGTGATGAACGCCGACGAGATCCTGGTGCTCGACCAGGGCCGCATCGTCGAACGCGGCGGACATCGCAGCCTGCTGGAGGAAAACGGCGCCTATGCGCAGATGTGGGCCTTGCAGCAGCAGGAGGAAGAAGTCGCCATGTCCGAAGCCGTCGCCTAAGAGCCTGGCGGGCGACCGGCCCCTGTTCGCCGACCGTCAATGCGGGAGTATCTTGGAGAGGAAGCTCCTGGCGCGTTCGGAGCGTGCTTCGGGATGGTCGAAAAATTCTTCCTTGGCGCAGTCTTCTACGATCCTGCCTTCGTCCATGAAGATGACGCGGTGCGCCACCTTGCGCGCGAAGCCCATTTCGTGAGTCACGCACATCATGGTCATGCCTTCCTGCGCGAGCTCGACCATCACGTCCAGCACCTCGTTGATCATCTCCTGGTCCAGCGCCGAGGTCGGCTCGTCGAACAGCATGGCGATCGGGTCCATGGATAGCGCGCGTGCAATGGCGACGCGCTGCTGCTGACCGCCGGAAAGCTGGCCGGGGAACTTGTCTTTTTGCGACAGCAGGCCGACCCGGTCGAGCATTTTCAGCCCCCTCTCTCTGGCATCGTCCGGACTGCGACCGAGGACCTTGATCTGGCCGAGGGTCAGGTTCTCGGTGATTTTCATGTGCGGGAACAGTTCGAAATTCTGAAACACCATGCCGATTCTCGCGCGCAGTTTGGGCAGGTCGGTGTTGACGTCGCCGACGGAGATGCCGTCAACGCTGATCTCGCCTTGCTGGAACGGCTCGAGCGCGTTGACGGTCTTGATCAGTGTCGACTTGCCCGATCCGGACGGGCCGCACACCACCACCACTTCGCCTTTTCTGACGTGGGTGGAGCAGTGGCTGAGCACCTGGAAACTGCCGTACCACTTGCTCACGTCTTTGATCTCGATCATCTTCGGATTTCCTCGGTTTGATCAGATGTGCGCTCAGCGCACGATGGCGATTCTGTGTTGCAGGCGCTTGACCATGAACGACAGCGTGTAGCACAAAATGAAATACACGATGGCGACGAACAGATACATCTCGACGATGCGGCTGTCGCGTTGGGCGATCTTGACTGCCGCGCCGACGAAATCGGTCACGTTGAGCAAGGACACCAGCGACACATCCTGGAACAGAATGATGGACTGGGTCAGCAGCACCGGCAGCATGTTGCGGAACGCCTGGGGCAGGATGACCAACTGCATCGCCTGCCAGTAGCTGAGGCCCACGGCATACGCTGCACCAAACTGGCCGCGCGCAATGCTCTGGATGCCGGCGCGCATGATCTCGCAGAAATACGCCGCCTCGAACATGATGAAGGTGATGTAGGCGCAGCGTTCCGGGCCGATCTGCGGCGGCCGCTCCCACCCCATCAGCTTTTGCACCAATACCGGCACCAGGAAGTAGAACCAGAAGATCACCAATAGCAGCGGCAGCGAGCGCATCAGGTTGACGTAGCCCGCAGCGGCGAGCGCCAGCGGCTTGAACGACGACAGCCGCGCCATTGCCAGCAGCGTGCCGAAAACAATACCCCCAAGCGCGGCGACCAGCGTCAACTGCACCGTGTATTGCAGCCCCTGCATCAAATACGGCAGGACGCGACCGATGACGGCGAAGTCGAGATCGCCCATCACTTGCCCCCGCCGATATAGCCCGGCACCGCCACGCGCCGCTCGATGAACGCCATCACCCGGTTGGCGGAAAATGCAATCGCCACGTAGATCAGCGTGGCCGCGGCAAACACCTCGAAATAACGGAACGTCACCTCGGCCATTTCGCGCGTGCGGAAGAACAGCTCGACCAGGCCGATCGAATAGGCCACCGCAGTGTTCTTGATCAGGTTCATCACTTCGGAGGTGAGCGGCGGAACGATGATGCGGTAGGCCATCGGCAGCAGCACGTAGCGATAGGTCTGCGCCTGGGTCAGACCGATGGCGTAGCCGGCATTGCGCTGGCCCTGGGACAGCGACTGTATGCCCGCGCGCACCTGTTCGGCGATGCGTGCGGAGGTGAACAGGCCGAGGCAGACGATGGCGGTGAGGAATTGAAAGTCGGTCGGATCCGCAGATATGACCCAGGCTTTTACTGCCGGGATCACGTTCGGCACCACGAAGTACCAGATGAAAAACTGCACGATCAGCGGAATATTGCGGAACAGCTCGACATAGGCGTTGCCGATGTGCACCAGCCAGCGGCGGTCGGTGGTGCGCACCACGCCGATGATCGAACCCAGGGTGAAGGCAAGGATCCAGGCGAAGAAAGCCGTGCCCAGAGTCCAGCCGAGACCGGAAGCCAGGTTCTGCCACCAGGCGATGCCTTCGTCCGGTATCTGCTCAAGAAAGATTCCGAAGTTCATCCTTGATGTTGCTCCGGGTGTATTGAAAAAGCCGGATGGCTGGTTTGCGCCATCCGGCTTTGCTGCCTGCGATTTCGGGCTACTGCACGCCCTTGTCGTTCGGGTTCTTGAACGCTTCGCGAATCGGGGGCGTCATCGGGAAATTCATGTTGATCCCCTTGGGCGGGATGGCGCCGGTGAACCACTTGGCGTAGATCTTGTCGATCTCGCCCGATTTCATGATTGCGCCTATGGTCTTGTCGACCAGCGCCTTGAACTGCGAGTCGTCCTTGCGCAGCATCATGCTGTAGGGCTCCTGGCGCAGCGACTCGGGCAGTATCTTGTAGGCTGCGGGATCCTTGGCATTGGCAATCTGTCCGGCGAGCAGGATGTCGTCCATGATGAAGGCGGCGGAGCGGTCGTCCGCGAGCAGCAGGAAGGATTCAGCGTGATCCTTGCCGTAGATTTCCTTCACCGCGATGTCCTTGGTCTTCTCATAGGATTTGATCAGCGGCACCGAGGTCGTCCCCGAGGTGGTGGATACGGTCTTGCCGTTGAGATCGGTGAGCGTGTTGATGCCGGAATTCTTCTTCACCGCCGCAGCCACGTTGATGACGAAATAAGTGGGGCCGAACCACACCTGCTCTTGGCGCTTGACCGAGTTGGTGGTCGAGCCGCATTCCATGTCGATGGTGCCGTTTTGCAGCAGCG
>CAYHXK010000286.1:2467-3926 GCA_964360125.1 uncultured Sterolibacterium sp. | reverse complement strand
TCGAGAAGAATTGCGCACAGCGGCGGCAAGACCCGCGCCGCAATGTCCGCATGCACCAGCAGCGTCTCCATGGTGTTGCAGGGCGCGTAACGCTGCGTCTTGGCGTTGTCGGCGATGCGGATGGCCTTGTCGAGGTCCGCGGCGGCGTCGATAAACACGTGGCAGATGCCGTCGAGATGCTTGATGACCGGCACCCGCGCGTCTTTGGCGATGCGGGCTATCAGTCCCTTGCCGCCGCGCGGCACGATCACGTCGACGTATTGCGGCATGGCGATAAGTTCGCCGACGGCGGCGCGGTCGGTGGTGGCGAGCACTTGCACCGCCGTTTCCGGCAGGCCGGCGGCGGCCAGGCCGGCGCGCACGCAGGCGGCGATGGCCAGGTTGGAACGCAGCGCTTCCTTGCCGCCGCGCAGGATCGCCGCGTTGCCGGATTTCAGGCACAGCGCCGCGGCATCCGCGGTGACGTTGGGCCGCGCTTCGTAGATGATGCCGACCACGCCGAGCGGCACGCGCATCTTGCCGACCTGGATGCCGGAAGGCCGCCGTTTCAGGTCGGTGATCTCGCCGACCGGATCGGGCAGGGCGGCGACCTGCTCCAGCCCCTGCGCCATGCTCTCGATTCCGGCGGGGGTCAGGGTTAGCCGGTCGATCAGCGCGGCGTCGAGGCCGTCCGCCTGCGCCGCCGCCAGGTCGAGCGCATTGGCGGCGAGCAGCGCGGCCTTCTGCGCGCGGATTTGTCCGGCCATCGCCAGCAGCGCGGCATTCTTGCTTGCCGTCGCGGCAGTCGCCAGCAGCCGCGCCGCACTGCGGGCGGCGCGGCCGGTCTGCTGCATGGTTTCCTGGATATTCATCGTGTAGAACCTCCTTCGCTCATGCCGCGATTTTCCTGGTTTGGGTCAGACGCAGGGCGAGTTGCAGGAACTCGTCCCACTGGTCGCCGCGCGCCAGACCCTTGATCATGCGGTCGATGCGCGCCGCTTGCAACAGCGCTGCACGCAACAGCGGCGTCGAACAGCGCTGCGCCGCGTTGCGGTACGGTCCCTGGCGTGGGCCGAAAATTCTCGCGGCGGAACAGGCGGCATCGAAACTCACGCCCTGGTCGAGTTGGGCGCGCAGTTGCGCCAGCGTCCGCGCTTCCTGCGCCAGCGCCCAGAGCACCAAGGGCGGGGCGGTATCCTCGGCGCGCAGGCCTTCCAGCAGGCGCGCGCAACGCGGCGCGTCGCCGGCCAGCAAGGCGGCGCGCAGCTTATCGACATCGAAGCGGGCCACATCGAGAACGGCTTCCTCCACCTGTTCCAGCGTCAGCAGGCCGACAGGATAGAGCAGGCCGAGTTTCTGGATCTCCTGGTGGGCGGCGAGCAGGTTGCCCTCGACATTGTCGGCAATGAATTCCAGCGCCTCCTGCGGCGCCGACTGCTGCTGCCGCGCCAGCCGCATGGCGACCCAGTCGGGCAACTGG
>CAYHXK010000286.1:997-2367 GCA_964360125.1 uncultured Sterolibacterium sp. | reverse complement strand
CGGCGCCGACTGCTGCTGCCGCGCCAGCCGCATGGCGACCCAGTCGGGCAACTGGTGCAGCGGCGGCGCGTTGAGTTCGAGCGCGACGCCGGCATTGACGAGGGCGGCATACCACGCCGCCTTCTTGGTTTGCCAGTCGAGCTGCGGCAGCGTCAGCAGCGTCAGCACGTCCTGGGATCCACCGGCGAGCCTCTCGCAATGACGCTGCAATGCCTCGCCCCCGTCGCGTCCGGGCTTGCCGGTGGGAATGCGCAGGTCGATCAGCAGCTTGCCGCCGAACAGGGACAGATTGCCGCCAGCCTGGGCCAACTGGTCCCAGCGGAAGCCCGCGCCGGCCACCAGCACCTCGCGTTCGTCGTAACCTTGGGCACGCGCCGCGGCGCGGATGGCGTCGGCCGCTTCGAGCACCAGCAAGGGCTCGTCGCCGTGCAACAGGTAGAGCGGCGCGAGCGGCTTCTTGAGGTGCTCGACGAGTTGGTCGGGACGCAGTTGCATGGTTTGCGCCTATCCCCTGGCGGCTTCGGGTATCTCGGACGCCCCGGGTGGCCTGGCCGCCGCCAGCCGGCGCAGAATCTGCTGCACCAGATCGCTCTGGATGTCGCGCCAGAGCAAGGCTTCCTCGGACTCCTTGGAGAGCACCAGATCGTCGCTGAAGCTGATGTCGCGGCGGATGACGATCTGGTTTTGCGGCAGCCAGTCGCGGCCCTGGGCGTCGACCACGCGAAAAGTGAAGCTGCGCACCAGTTGGTATTCGCGGGCGCGGGCGGTGGCGGAGAGGCTGAGGATGTCCTTGGTCGGCACATCGCTCAGGACCAGCAGCATGGCTTGGGCGTCCTGCTGTGCGCTGACGATGCGCGCGTTGCTGCCGGCGGCGATCGAGCGCTTCAGCAGCGCATGCAATTCGGAGCGCTCCGGCAGATTGATGTACAGCTTATCGAAGGGCAGCGGATAAGCGCCGCGCAACTGAAAGCCGCAGGCGGAAAGCAGCAGGAGAAGGGCGAGTGCAAACGAGCGGCGCATGGGCGTTGTCACAGTGTCTCAGCAGACGATATTGACCAGGCGGCCGGGAACCACCACCACCTTCTGCGCCGCTTTTCCCTCCAGATACTTGTGCGCGGTGTCGCTGGCCAGCGCGGCGGCTTGGATGGCCTCCCGCGTCGCGCCGGCCGGCAGGCGCAGGTTGCCACGCAGTTTGCCGTTGATTTGCAGCACCAGTTCGATTTCGTCCTGCGCCAGCGCCGCAGTCAGCGGCTCCGGCCAGTCCGCCCGCAGAATGTCGTCGCCATAACCCAGCTCGCGCCACAGGGCGTGGCAGACATGCGGCGTGATCGGCGCGAGCAGGCGCAGCAGGATCGACAGACCTTCGGCAA
>CAYHXK010000286.1:0-987 GCA_964360125.1 uncultured Sterolibacterium sp. | reverse complement strand
CAAATGATTCTTCGTGATCGCGGCCGCGGGATTGCGGCACTCGGCGAGCACGGCTTCGCGGCCGTTCCCCGCATTTGCCCCACTGGGAATCTTCTCCAGGCTGTTGAGCATTTTCATCGCCGCCGAGGCGACGGTGTTGAACTGGTGCTTGCCGATGTCGTAATTGGCCTGCTTGAGATTGAGGTGGATTTCGCGGCGCACATTGGCCAGTGCGCCGTCGAGTTTTTCAGGGATGGTCTT
The DNA here is from genome assembly GCA_964360125.1 of uncultured Sterolibacterium sp. Classification (GTDB taxonomy): domain Bacteria; phylum Pseudomonadota; class Gammaproteobacteria; order Burkholderiales; family Rhodocyclaceae; genus JACRAR01. Next base: position 747 of record CAYHXK010000286.1, on the reverse strand, counting down.
GGCGGCGCGCACCGCTTCATGCGCGCCATGGCCGAAGGCCCACAGGCGTTTGAGAAAGCGGTACGAGCCTTCGACGCCGGCGTCCGACCATTCCAGCGTCTGCTCCGGCGGCGCCGCGAACATCATGAAGAAGCGCGCGGTATCGGCGCCGTAGGTATCGACCAGGGCTTGCGGGTCGACCCCGTTGTTCTTCGATTTCGACATGGTGCCGATGCCGCCCGATTCGACCGGCTGGCCGTCGGCCTTGAGGACCGCGCCGCCAGGGATGCGGTTGCCTTTGTCGTCGAGCTTGTGCTGGACCTCGGCCGGGTTGTAGTAGACGATCCTGCCACTGGCAGGCTTGCGGAAGAAAATCTCGTTCAGCACCATGCCCTGGGTTAGCAGGTTGGCGAAGGGTTCGTGATACTTCACCAGCCCCAGGTCGCGCATCACCTTGGTCCAGAAGCGCGAGTAGAGCAGATGCAGGATGGCGTGCTCGATGCCGCCGATGTATTGGTCGACGGGCATCCAGTAATCGGTGCGGCCATCGACCATCGCCCCGGCATTGTCGGCGCAACAAAACCGTGCGTAGTACCAGGAGGAGTCGACGAAGGTGTCCATGGTGTCGGTCTCGCGCTGGGCCGGCCGGCCGCATTTGGGGCAGGCACAATCGACGAAAGCGGCGCGCTTGCGCAGCGGATTGCCGGAACCGTCCGGCACGCAATCCTCCGGCAGCACCACCGGCAACTGGTCGTCGGGCACCGGCAC
>CAYHXK010000285.1:0-3926 GCA_964360125.1 uncultured Sterolibacterium sp. | reverse complement strand
AAGATCGACGCCATCCTGCCGCAGACGCAGTGCGGACAGTGCGGTTTCCCCGGCTGCAAGCCTTATGCCACGGCCATCGCCAAGGGCGAAGCCGACATCAACCAGTGCCCGCCGGGCGGCGAGGAAGGCATCCGCAAACTGGCCGACCTGCTCGGCCGCGAGTTCAAGCCGCTGGATGCCGAGCACGGCGAGGAGAAACCCAAGGCGGTGGCCTTCATCGACGAGAACACCTGCATCGGCTGCACCCTGTGCATCCAGGCCTGTCCGGTGGACGCTATCGCCGGGGCCGCCAAGCAGATGCATACCATCGTCGCGCCGCTGTGCACCGGTTGCGAGCTGTGCATCCCGCCCTGTCCGGTGAATTGCATCAGCATGGTGCCCTTGGCCGAATCGGTGGAAACCTGGAAGTGGAAATACCCGGTATTCAATCTCAAACCGCTGCCTGCCGAAACACCCGCCGCTGAGCGGCAGACGATCTGACGCCCATGTTGCGCGAGCTTTTCAAATTCAACGGCGGCGTCACTCCGGCCTACCACAAGGCGGAATCGACGGGCTTGCCGATCGCCAGTTTTGCCGCGCTCGCGCCGCTGCCGGCCGAACTGGTGATTCCCTTGCATCAGAGCATCGGCGGGCCGCCGCGGCCGCTGGTCGAGGCAGGCGATAAAGTGCTCAAGGGTCAGCGCATCGGCGCCGCCGACGGCGACATCTCCGCCGCCGTGCATGCCTCGACCTCGGGCTTGGTCAAGGCTGTGGAGATGCGCCGCATGCCGCATCCTTCCGGCCTCTCGGCGCTGTGCGTGGTGATCGCGCCGGACCGCGAGGAGCGCTGGATCGAGCGCATGCCGTTCGAGTATCGTAATGTCAGTCCCAAGGCAACGCGCGACTACCTGCGCGATGCCGGCGTGGTAGGTCTCGGCGGCGCGGCATTCCCCAGCCATCTCAAGTTGACGCCGGGCAAGACCGGCAAGCTCGACACGCTGGTCATCAACGGCGCCGAATGCGAACCCTACATCACCTGCGACGACATGCAGATGCGCGAAAGTGCCGACAGCATCCTTGAGGGCGCGGCGATCATGCGCGAGGTGCTCCGCGCCGACCGCGTGCTGATCGGCATCGAGGACAACAAGCCGGAGGCGATTGCAATGATGCGCGCGGGGCTGGCGCGACGCGGCGCCGGAAACATGGAAGTGGTCGCGGTACCGACGCGCTACCCTGCCGGCGGCGCCAAGCAACTGATCCGGATGCTCACCGGCATCGAGGTGCCGCACAGCCAGCGCTCCACCGACTATGGCGTGCAGTGCTTCAACACCGGCACCGCCCTTGCGATATACCAGGCGATTGCGCTCGGCCAGCCGCTGATCTCGCGCGTCGTCACGGTCGCCGGCAATGTCGAACGGCCGCGCAATGTCGAGGTGCCGTTCGGCGTGCCGCTGCGCGAGCTGCTGGCGCTGTGCGGAGCGCAACCCGACACCGACCGCGTCGTCATGGGCGGCCCGATGATGGGCGTGGCCATGCCCGGCGACGAGGTGCCGGTGGTCAAGGCCACCAACTGCGTGCTGGCGGGGTCGCCGGCCCTTTTTCCGCCGCCGCCGCCGGAGATGCCCTGCATCCGTTGCGGCGAGTGCGCCCTGGCCTGCCCGGCCGACTTGCAACCCTTCGAGATGTACTGGTTCTCGCGCGCCAAGCTGTTCGGCAAGGCGCAGGAATACCATCTCTTCGATTGCATCGAATGCGGCTGCTGCGCTTATGTTTGCCCCTCGCACATTCCGCTGGTCGACTACTATCGATTTGCCAAGAGCGAAATCTGGGCGCGCGAACGCGACAAGGAATCCGCCGACCTGGCGCGCGAGCGCTATGAGTTCCGCTTGCTGCGCGATGAACGCGAGAAACAGGAAAAGGCCGCCAAACTAGCCGCCAAGGCTGCCGCAACACGTGAAAAACTCGGTGAGAAACTCGGCGAACCAGCGGTTCCTGGCGAGGCGCCGGCACAGGCAGCGCCGGGTAGCCTGGCCCAGGTAGGCGAGAGCGCTGCGCAACTCGCCGAGGAGGCCAAGAAGGCCCTGATCGCCGCCGCCATCGCCCGCGCACAGCAGCAGAAGCAACAGGTCATGCCGGCCAACATCGACGACCTGACGCCGGAACAGCGCGCCGAGATCGCCGAAATCGAGGCGCGCCGGGCGAAGGTTCACGAAATGGCAAAAACCGCCCCGTCGCAGGACGACTAAGTACTTAACAATGACCAATAACTCTCCCTACTTCCGCCAGCCAGCCAGTGTCCGCACCGTCATGCTCAAGGTGCTGGCGGCGCTGCTGCCTGGCATCGCCGCCTATGTCTGGTTTTTCGGCGCGGGCGTGCTGCTGCAGATCGCGCTGGCTTCCGCCGCCGCACTGGCCGGCGAAGCCTTGATGCTGGCAATCCGCAGGAAGCCGCTGTGGCTGTTTCTCGGCGATGGCTCGGCGCTGGTCACGGCCTGGCTGATCGCGCTGACTTTCCCGCCGATCGGCCCATGGTGGCTGGTAGTGCTCGCCACGCTGTTCGCCATCGTCATCGTCAAGCACCTGTTTGGCGGCCTCGGCCAGAACCCCTTCAACCCGGCGATGGCGGCGTTCTGCATGATGATCGTCGCCTACCCGCAGTTGATGTCGCAATGGCCGACCGTTGGCTACACGGATTTTTCGACACAACTGGATTTGATCCTGGGCGGCGCCCGCCAGCTCGATGCCATCACCATGGCGACGCCGCTGGATGCGCTGCGCACCGCATTGCATACACCGGATGCGCGGGCGACGGTTGCCGGCGTGTTCGGCGCCAACGCCGCCTTCGGCAGCTTCGGCGGCAAGGGCTGGGAATGGATTGCCTTGGCTTACCTGGTCGGCGGACTGTGGCTGATCCGGCAACGCGTGATTACCTGGCACATCCCGGCCGCCTTCCTGGCCGCGTTGGCCGCCATCGCCGGAAGTTTCCATCTGGCCAGCCCGGATGTCTTCGCCGGCGCGGGATTCCACTTGCTCAGCGGCGGCGCCATGCTGGGCGCCTTCTTCATCGCCACCGATCCGGTTTCGGCTGCGACCACGCCGCGCGGCAAGCTGGTCTACGCCGCCGGGATCGCGCTGCTGACCTGGATCATCCGCGTCTTCGGCGCCTATCCGGACGGCATTGCCTTCGCCACGCTGCTGATGAATATCTGCGTGCCCCTGATCGACATGTGGACCCAGCCGCCGGTGTTCGGCAACAAGAAACCCCCGCCTGCCGGCCCGGAGGATGCGCCATGAGCGCCCCCCGGCAGGAGCGCAGCGCGCTCAGCATCTCGCTGCGTACGGCGCTGATCATGGTGCTGTTCACGCTGGCATTCACCACCCTGATGGCGCTCATCTACACCGCCACCAAGAGCACCATCGAGGCCAGCGCCGAAACGGAAAAGCTCAAGCTGATCGGCGAGGTATTGCCTGCCGCCGTCTATGACAATGATTTGTTGCAGGACTATGTTGTCCTCCCCGCCACGCCGGCGCTCGGTCTCGACCAGCCTACACGCATCTACCGCGCGCGCAAGCACGGGGCGCCGGCGGCGCTGGTATTCGAGACCGCCGCCGCGGACGGCTACAGCGGCCACATCGGCCTGATCCTGGCGGTGCGCGAGAGCGGCGCGCTGTTCGCGGTGCGCGTCACCCGGCACAGGGAAACGCCGGGTCTGGGCGACTACATCGACCCGCGCAAGGACAAGGACAAAGCGCGGCCCTGGATTGGCCAGTTCGACAGCACGGGTTTCGCCGAAGTGCCGCCCGCGCAGTGGCGAGTCAAAAAGGATGGCGGGTATTTCGAGCAACGCGCCGGCGCCACCATCAGCGCCCGCGCCGTCACCAATGCCGTCGGCCGCGCCTTGCAATGGGCCGCCGCCAACCGTGCGCGGCTTTTTGCCGCATCCGCC
>CAYHXK010000284.1:0-3934 GCA_964360125.1 uncultured Sterolibacterium sp. | reverse complement strand
CCGTTGGGGCCCAAGAGGCCGGTGATTTTTCCGTCAGGCGCGGTGAAGTTAACATCCCGCACTGCATGCACCATGGACGCCGGGGGGCGTTTGAGAGAGAAGCCTTTTCTGGGCAAAGGCGCCGCCTTGAAGCTGCGCGCAAGATGCTCGATCCGGATCATGGCGCCGCCGTGGGTTTGACGCCGGCGGCGCTCTCGTAGACCGCAGATACCGGCATAAAGGCAGGTGGCCGCGGAATGCGCTTGGCGCAACCGGCGTCAAGCTCCGCAGCGGCGACATCATCCACGGCATCGATGAAGCGCACCAGCACATCGCGCATGCAGCCCAGCGCCATGACGCCGTGACCGGCATTGGGCACCACCACGTGCCGCGCTTTTTGACCCAGAGCTTTGGCCACGCGCTCGCCGTGGCGCGGCGGCGTCACCGGATCCAGGCCACCGCTGAGCAGCAGGGTCAATGCCGGTGTAGGTGGGACGGTGAAAAAAGTGGCAGGCACTTCAGCGCGCGGCCAGTTTGCACAAATGCGCCCGTAGAAGCGCCCGAACTCAACGCCAAAATCCGTGCCGGGCACATCGGTGGCCCGCTGCATACGAGGCAAGTCCTCGGCGCAAACCACCGAGAAATGCATGCCCATCGCCAATTCACCCGCGCGGGGCGACTCAGCCCCGACGCCCAAACCGAGCAGGGCATTCAATCCGCCACGTGCCGCCTCGCCGATGGCGAACGGCAAGGCGGAAGCCGCCACCGGCGAATACAGCGACCCACGGACCAAGCTCAAAACCATTTCACGCGTGATCGTCAGTTGTTCTCTTTGGCCGGTCAGCGGGTGGGTAACCAGCATGGATTGCGGCAAGGCGGCCAACAGTTGTGTCCAGTCGGCGCGCAAGCCGGGGTGCGAGGCATGACAAACCGCCTCCTGGTCGCAGGCTGCCAGCAAGGCGTCGAAGGCTGTTTGTCCATCGGTCGAGAAACTCGCCGGCAGAACCATGTCAGGCGGCGCCACGCCATCGAGCACGCTGCGGCGAACGGCGTGGGGAAACTGGCGCATGTATTCCAGCGCCGCTCGCGTGCCATAGGAGCCGCCAATCAGATTGATGCTGGCTGCCCCAAGCGCCTGACGCACCGCGTCGAGATCCTGCATAGCCACCACGGTGGTGAAATGCCGTAGATCGCCATAGGGGAGTTTTTTCAACCGGGCCAGGCACCGGGCTAGAAACCTATCCCGCATACCCGCATCGAGTTGCTCGGACAACGGTCGATGACGCTGATCCTCACACTTCAGTGGGGCGGAGCGGCCCGTGCCGCGCTGGTCCACAAATACCAAATCGCGCCGGTTGTTCAGCCGCTCGAACAGTCGCAACACCATGGGCGCCACATCTATGGCGCTTTGGCCAGGACCGCCCGCGAGAAAGAACACCGGATCGGGTCGCTTGCGTCGCGCCAGTGCGGGCACCACCACATAATGCACGTCGATGCGTGTGCCGTTCGGCTGCGCCTGGTCGAGCGCGCGGGACAGCACGCCACACTGCACCTCGGTCTTGATCCCCGCAATGCGACAAGGCTTGAGAGTTTGGGCGACGGCAGGCGTCCCCATGCCCAGAACGGTCCAAAGCGCAGTGGCTGAAATCCTGAAAAGCCAGAGACGCAAGGAACGACGCAACAAGAAATTTTTCACCGCGTTATGGTATCAGCATCAAACCCCGAAAGCTCAAGATCCTGCGGAAAAAGTCTTATCGACCCAGGGAATACGCGTACTCACCCTCGAAGGGGCACTGATAATAATCGGTGGTTGGCTCTAAGTATTAGCGTCAGCATTCTTGTAGCAAGGCCATGGTCGCAACAATGCGGCCGTGACTTCTCCGGTTGACCTTAGCTGGTCGAGCCGGAACCAACAAGTGGTTTTGCACACTGAATTTACCATTGCCCAGCCCATTGTTTGTAATTCATAATAGAAATCTTGTCAGAAAATCTAATGACTTGGCTGATAAGAAACAAAAGCAGAATTGTTGCGTTGGGCTTGTCGATAGAATGCGCTGCCAACAGTTGCTGGCTGGGTTCACCGTTCTCGCTGATTTCGTCCTGACAACAATATGGCAATCGATTTTCCTCTGACTACTCCGACCATCTGGCAACGCGTAAGATTGCTGTCCCGTTCGCTTTTGTCAATCATATGGATTAAGCAACTTGAGCCGCTCGATCTTGAGTTCGGGCGCGCGAGCATAGCGGCGCTCTACCGGTGCCGGGCACGGAGTAATGGTCTCGGTCTGGACGACCAGACATGGTCAGATCTCGATCTGGATACCTACTGTGGCCAATTGGCCCGGGGATTTAGTATCTTCGGCCTACAACAGTTGTACTCTGTTCTTCGTTTGGGGAGAGACCGTATAGGCCTCGATGCGCAGCGGACGAGGATACTCGCCATTTGCGAGCAGGACACTTTTCTGGCCGCGCTGCGCATCCAGATGATTCCATTGCGGAACGTTAGACAGGAACTTTGCAGCCTCCTTTTCGAAGGAGTGGCACCGCGCAGACCTTGGTGGAGTCCCTATGCTTTTCTGCTGCCTATAACGATGACCGTTAGCCTAGGGGCATGCTTTTTCATGCCGATGTTCCTGGTCGTCGCGGCACCTCTGTTAGTGGGCTTCATCGCAATTCAATCCCGATATTATGCCGAAGTGGAAGATTGGGAGGCAACTTGGGACGCCGTTCGTAAGCTCCTCGCGGTAACCATTGGCATATCTAAGATTGGAGCTGACAAGCTGTGCGTTCTCTTGCCGTCTTACCCGTTCGGCGCTTTGCAGAAACGTGCGGCTGCTGCCCTCCGTGGACTATCCCCCTCGCCGTTTATCGACTTTGTTCCGGGACTGCGTGCTTACGCCGATTGGTACTTTTTGCGCAACATCACTGGACACCTGAAGTCGTACTCAATCTTCAAGGCAAACTCCGCGCTGATCATCGAGTGCTACGATTGTGTATCGTCTTTCGAACTTGATCTGATGCTTGCTCAGCACTTATCCAATAACTCTGGTCGATGTTGGGCGCAGTGGTCGGGTGATCTGCAATTTGACCTCGTCGGGCTTGTTCATCCGATGCTGGCACAGGCGCAACCCATTGACTTCAACGTGAATGACCAGAGCGTTATCGTCACTGGGCAAAACGGATCGGGGAAAAGTACGCTGATTCGAACTATAGGCATCAATATTGTTGTCGCCAGGGCATTTGGATTTTGCTATGCCACCAGCGCGATCTTGCCGTATCGGAAGGTCTATTCCAGTATTCAAATCCAAGACTCCATGGGCACTGGAAACAGTTTTTATATGGCCGAGGTGCTTCGAGCCAAAGACATGATTGAGAGCTCGCATTTAGAGGATGGCGGAATATACTTATTCGATGAGATATTCCGTGGAACGAACCACCTTGAAAGTGTCTCCGCTGCCGCTGCAGTACTCCAAGTACTTGTTCGGCGGTCTGTCGTAATTGTTACAACTCATAGTCTGGAACTCGTTCCAATTCTGGCTGGAAGCTTTACCGCGTTCAAATTGGAGCGCGCGAGCGACAGCCGAGAATTGTCGCTTGTACCCGGAGTGTTAGAGGATACTAACGGCCTTTCGATGCTTGGGAAACTTGGAATTGATTCAGCCATCGAACAAAATGCGCGAGATATTGCCGCATCGCTGACCCAGTACCTTACGCGACCGATGTGTAGATCAAAGCAAGGCCGTTACGTAGATTCAGAAGGTGATAGCGGCTCAATTGGAGCAACATTTCCCGCTGTTCATTGAATGACTGCATTCTCGGGGACCTATGTCCGTTCTGTGATTGATGAAGCGAAAGAAATGCATTTCGGGTTGGATTGGTCTTCGCAGCGAATTGTCGAGGCAAGCCCTGCTGGATTTCGGCACGAAAGCCTCGAATGCCGCGCCGATCATTGTGG
>CAYHXK010000283.1:0-3944 GCA_964360125.1 uncultured Sterolibacterium sp. | reverse complement strand
GGGCGGCGTGCCGACCCAGGTGGCGTTTTCGCAAGAGCGCCGCTATCCCGATCTGGACCTCGACCGCAGCAACGGCTGCATCCGCGACAAAGCGCATGCCTATTCGCAGGAGGGCGGGCTGGCGGTGCTGTTCGGCAACATCGCCGAGAAAGGCTGCATCGTCAAGACCGCCGGGGTCGACGAGAGCATCTGGAAATTCACCGGCACGGCGCGCGTCTATGAGAGCCAGGAAGATGCCGTGACCGGCATCCTCGGCGACGAAGTCAAGGCCGGCGACGTGGTGATCGTGCGTTACGAAGGCCCCAAAGGCGGCCCCGGCATGCAGGAGATGCTCTATCCGACCTCCTACCTGAAGTCCAAAGGCATGGGCAAGGAATGCGCGTTGCTCACCGACGGACGTTTCTCGGGCGGCACCTCGGGCCTGTCGATCGGCCACGCCTCGCCGGAAGCGGCGGCGGGCGGCGCCATCGGCCTGGTCGAGAACGGCGACCGGATCGAGATCGACATTCCACAACGGCGTATTCACCTCGCCGTATCCGACGCGGAGTTGGCCAAGCGGCGCGCGGCGATGAACGCGCGCGGCGCCTCTGCATGGAAACCCGTCAACCGTGAACGGCTGGTATCGGCGGCTTTGCTGGCCTATGCCGCCATGACCACCAGTGCCGACACCGGCGCGGTGCGCGACGTGGCGCAACTGACAAGGCGATGAGCGTGCCGGTGAATTCTGTTGTGCAAGAGCCGACCCAGTTTGAACAGCTCCACGAGGGCCGTCTCTGGTCGGTGATGTCATGGGAGCAGCTGACGGTTTTCTGGCAGCGCATCAACCTGGCTGCGACAGAGGGCTGGTATCTATATGCCGTCGGCGAGCCGCCGCCGCAAGCGCCGGCCTCAGGCGAGGGCGTCGCCGATTTCGTGCACCGCATGGATCAGCTGCTGCAGCGCGAACATCACGAAAAATATTGCGGCATCGTCTATGCCGACGACCTGGAACAGCCTTCCTTCGTCAAGATTTACGACCCCAACCATCTCGGCTCATCCTGCGGTTCCGGCAAGCACGCTTTGCTGCCCGGCTGGATCATGAGCCGGGTGCCGCCGATCGACCTCAAGCCGGCTCGGCTCGCGCCGGAGGGCCGGCGGCGCTGGTGGCAGGCATTTTTGGGCGCTCAAAGCCTTAGTAGTTGACTGTATCACTCGGGTATGTGCGAAAATGGCAGCAGAGCCACCGCACATGTCAGAACTCGCCTATCCCCCCCATGCCGGGAATCGTCTCGCCGACGAGACCTCCCCCTACCTGCTACAGCACGCCGACAACCCCGTCGATTGGCGTCCCTGGGGGGAGGAAGCGCTTGCTTTGGCGCGCCGCGAGGACAAGCCGATCCTGCTGTCGATAGGCTATTCGGCCTGCCACTGGTGCCATGTGATGGCGCACGAGTCTTTCGAGGATCCCGAGGTCGCCGCCGTCATGAACCGGCTCTATGTGAATATCAAGGTCGACCGCGAGGAACGCCCCGACCTCGACCAGATCTACCAGACGGCGCACCAGATGCTGACCCAGCGGGGCGGCGGCTGGCCGCTGACGATGTTCCTGACGCCTGCGGGAGAACCCTTCTTCGGCGGCACCTATTTCCCCAAGTCGCCGCGCTACGGCTTGCCCGGCTTGGTCGATCTGCTGGAACGCGTGGCGCAAACCTTTCGCGAGAAACGCACCGAGATCGAGGCGCAGAACGCCGCGCTGCTCGAGGCCCTGGCCGGCAGCTTGCCCAGGCTGGGCGCGGTGACCGGGCTCGATGCCCAGCCGCTGGTCGCCTTGCGCGAAATGCTGGGACGGAGTTTCGATGCGCGCCACGGCGGCTTCGGCGCCGCGCCGAAATTTCCGCATCCGACCGACCTGGCTTTCCTGCTGCGTCGCTCCGACAGCAAGGAGCGGGAGATGGCGCTCACCACCTTGCGCCGCATGGCCGAGGGCGGGATTTACGATCAACTGGGCGGTGGCTTCTGCCGCTACAGCGTCGATGCCGAATGGAGCATTCCGCACTTCGAGAAAATGCTCTACGACAACGGCCCGTTGCTGGCGCTGTATGCCGATGCCTGGGCGCTCACCAGGGAGCCGTTGTTCCGCGCCGTTGTAGAGCAGACTGCGGCCTGGTTGATGCGGGAAATGCAGTCTCCGGTCGGATCCGATGGAGGCGGCTACTACTCGGCGCTGGACGCGGATTCGGAGGGCGAGGAAGGCAAATTCTACGTGTGGACGCGCGAACAAGTGCGCAATCTGCTGTCGGCGGAGGAGTACGCCGTTGCCGCACCCCACTGGGGTCTGGCCGGTCCGGCCAATTTCGAGGGTACGCATTGGCATTTGCGCGTTGTATCTCCGCTGCTTGAACGTGATGAAGCGTTGCTGGAATCCGCCCGCGCCAAATTGTTCGCCGCGCGAAAAAAGCGTATCCATCCCGGCCGCGACGAGAAAATCCTCACCAGCTGGAACGCCTTGGCGATCCAGGCCATGGCCCATGCCGCGCGGATTTTCGGCCGCCCCGAGTGGCTGGCTTCGGCGCACGGCGCGCTGGCGTTCCTGCGCAGCCGGCTGTGGCGAGGTGGCCGCCTGCTGGCCACCTGCAAGGATGGGCGGGCGCGCCTCGATGCCTATCTCGACGACCATGCTTTCCTGCTCGCCGCCCTGCTCGAGTTGATGCAAGCGGAATATCGCGGCGAGGACATGGAATTTGCGCTCGCCTTGGCGGATGCGCTGCTCGAGCATTTCGAGGACAGGGCGCAGGGCGGTTTCTTTTTCACCCGGCACGACCACGAAACCCTGATCCACCGGCCCAAGCCCGGTCACGACAGCGCCACGCCGTCAGGCAATGGGGTCGCGGCGGTGGCCTTGCAGCGCCTGGCGCTGCTCAGCGGCGAGCCGCGCTATGCCGCGGCGGCGCAACGCTCCCTACGCCTGTTCCAGCCGCAGTTCATGCGGCAGCCGGGCGGCTGCGCCGCGCTGCTGGAGGCACTCGAGGAATGGCTGACGCCGCCGCGGCTGGTGCTGTTGCGCGGCCCGGAAAGCGAAGTGCTCGCCTGGCAGGCGCGACTGCGGGAATTGAACCTGTCCGGCACGCTGACACTGGTCTTGCCGAATACTACGACCGGCTTGCCGGCTGTACTGGACAAACCCGAGAGCGACCAGGTCAACGCCTGGGTATGCAGCGGCGTTAGTTGTCTTGCCCCGCTCGAACACTGGCCGCAACTGGAGCGCATTCTGCTGGAACAGGATTTCGGGTAAAATCCACCGGTTTTTCTTGAAATTCAACCAACCCACGTGAGGAACTCATGAAATCTGTCGTAATCTCCGCGCTGATGGCTTCTGCCGTCCTGGTCTCCGCTCCTGCCATGGCCAATCTCGATTTGGCTAAAAAGAGCAACTGCATGGCCTGTCACCAGGTCGACAAGAAACTGGTCGGCCCGTCCTATCAGGAAGTCGCCAAGAAATATGCCGGCGACAAGACCGCCGAAGCCAAATTGGCCGAGAAGGTCAAGAAGGGCGGCTCTGGCGTCTGGGGTCCCGTGCCGATGGCGCCGAATCCGCAAATCTCGGATGCCGACCTGAAGACCCTGGTGAAATGGATTCTTGCCGGCGCCAAGTAATTCCGGCTATGCCTTGTCAAAAGCCAGCACGTCGGCTGGCTTTTTTTATGTGCGCCCGGCACGGGCGCACTCTTGTGGGTGAAAGTCCCACCGTAAGTTGATCACAGCGAACGAAGCGAAGCGCAACTGCATGAGGGCGACCGAGTGTGGGGAGGAAGCGTGGAGCGAAGCTGCGAGCCGACGCCCCGAAGGAAGTCCCCTGGTGGGATGGACAAGAACTGGATAGAAGGCGCTGCCGAGCAGGGCGAGCGGGCATGATTCCGCGAAGCTCTCGTGATCAAGGCGAAGCGGCGTAAATCCGGCGGTTGTGC
>CAYHXK010000282.1:0-3974 GCA_964360125.1 uncultured Sterolibacterium sp. | reverse complement strand
CTTGGCGAAGAAGTCGTTGACCGGCGTCTCCTTCATCTTTTTCATGACCGGACCTGCGTCGTCCGTGCCGAGCGCCTGCACCGCCTTGAGATAAGTCATCACCGCCGAGTAGGTGCCGGCGTGCAACATGCTCGGCATCTTCTTGTGCACGCTGAAGAAACGCCGACTCCAGGCGCGCGTGTCGTCGTTGAGGTTCCAGTAGAAACCTTCGGTGAACATCATGCCCTGGGTGGTCGGCAGACCCAAGGCGTGAATGTCGATGATGGTGGTGAGCAGGCCGACGATGGTCTGGTTCTTGGTCAGGCCGAACTCGTTGGCCGCCTTGATCGAATTGATGGTGTCGCCGCCGGCATTGGCCAAGCCGACCACCTTGGCTTTGGAGGCCTGCGCCTGGAGCAGGAAGGAGGAAAAATCGCTGGCGTTCAGCGGATGCCTGACCGCACCCAGCACCTTGCCGCCATTGGCGATGACGGCATCGCTGGTGTCTTTTTCGAGGGAATGGCCAAAGGCATAGTCGGCCGTCAGGAAATACCAGGTATCGCCGCCGGCCTTGGTCACCGCCTTGCCCGGGCCGTTGGCCAGGGCATAGGTGTCATATACGTAATGCACGGTGTTCGGCGAGCAGTCCTCGTTGGTCAGCCGGGTCGAGGCGGCGCCGGTGTCCATCAGGATGCGGTGCTTTTCCAGCGTGACCTTGGACACGGCTATCGCCACTCCGGAATTCAGCGCATCGGTAATCATGTCCACGCCTTGGGTGTCATACCATTCGCGGGCTTTGTTGGATCCCACATCGGCCTTGTTCTGATGGTCGGCATACACCAGCTCGATCTTGTAGGAGGGCCTGGCCTGCGCCTTGAAGTCGTCGATGGCCATCTGCGCGGCCGTCACCGAGCCATGTCCGCCGAGGTCGGAGTATACGCCCGACATGTCGGTGAGCACGCCGATCTTGACCATGTCCCCGGATATTTTCATGGCCGCCGGCTTGGCCTGGGCAAGTACGGAGTGGGCGGCGGGAATCAGTAGTGCGGCGAGTGCGACGCTGAGTAGTTTGCGTTTCATGGTAATGCCTCCTGTGGTTTTAATAAGCCGGGTAATTGCTCCGGCAGTGTTAATCGATCAGACGCCAAGATACTCCTGCAACAATTCCTGTTTCGTCTCAATCTCGCTTTGAGCGATCTCGGTGGCGATCTGGCCATGTTCGACAATGTACATGCGATCCGCCAAAGGCGCTGCAAAGTGGAAGTTCTGCTCGACCAGGACAATGGTGAAACCCTTGCTTTTCAGGTCTCCAATCACCTGCCCGAGCTTTTGCACGATGACCGGGGCAAGCCCCTCGGATACCTCGTCGAGCAGCAACAGCTGCGCCCCGCTCCTCAGGATGCGCGCCATCGCCAGCATTTGCTGTTCGCCCCCGGACAGGCGCGTACCCTGGCTATGGCGGCGCTCGGCCAGATTCGGAAACATTGCGTAGATTTCCTCCAGGCGCATGCCGTTGCCGCCAACCTGGGGCGGCAACAACAGGTTTTCCTCGCAGCTCAGGCTGGCATAGATGCCGCGTTCCTCCGGGCAATAGCCGACGCCCAATTGGGCGATCCGATGGGTCGCCATGTTGATGGTCTCGCGGCCGTTCAGCATGATCGAACCGGTCCTTCTGCCGGTAAGGCCGAGCACCGCACGCAGCGCCGTAGTACGGCCGGCGCCGTTTCTACCCAGCAGCGAGACGCACTCGCCACGGTTCACCAGCAGATCCATGCCATGCAGGATGTGCGATTCGCCGTAGAAGGCATGCAAGCCGCGAATCCGCAGATATTCGACGGGCAGGCTCATGCGTGGGCTTCCCGCGCCTCGGTCTCGGCAGTGCCCATGTAGGCCTCGATCACCAAAGGATTTTTCGCGACTTCCGCATATGGCCCCTCGGCCAGCACGGCGCCGCGCGCCAGCACGGTAATCGTGTCGGAAATGCCGGCGACGACTTTCATGTTGTGCTCGACCATCAGGACGGTGCGATTCGCCGCCACCTTCCTGATGAGTTGCATCACCCGATCGACATCTTCGTGGCCCATCCCCTGGGTTGGCTCGTCGAGCAGCATCAGTTCCGGCTCCAAGGCCAGAGTCGTGGCAATTTCCAGGGCTCGCTTGCGTCCGTAGGGCAACTCGACGGCCACCATCTGCTTATACGCATCCAGATCCACCTGCGCCAGCAGCTCGGCGGCGCGATCATCGAGCTGGCTCAGAGACTTGTCGGAACGCCAGAAGTGGAAGGAATTGCCGAGTTTGCGCTGGAGAGCAATACGCACGTTCTCGAGTACCGTCAGGTGCGGGAATACTGCCGAAATCTGGAAGGAACGGACTATTCCGCGCCGGGCAATCTGTGCCGGCTGGTCGCCGGTGATATTCAATCCTTTGAAAAAAATCGTGCCGCGCGTCGGTTCAAGAAACTTTGTCAGCAGATTGAAGCAGGTCGTCTTGCCGGCGCCATTGGGACCTATCATGGCGTGAATGTGACCGCGCCTGACCTTCAGGCTGACGTTATCGACGGCGACAAACCCCTTGAACTCCTTGACCAGACTGTCGGTTTCGAGAATGTAATCTTCTGCCATTCGGGTTGATGCCCTTTGTCTGTGGACGCCGCCGTCCCCATCGCATAACGCTTCCAGCTACGGGGCAATTGCCGGATTATCGGACAGGCCATTGCTTTAGGCAAGAAACCCTTCAACAACCTTTCCACGTCGGCTTGCGCTTTTGCATGAAAGCGTCGATGCCCTCGGCGGCGTCGGCGGCCATCATGTTGCAGGCCATGGTTTCGGAGGCGAGTTGGTAGGCGCCTTCGAGACCCATTTCCAGCTGACTGTAGAACAACTGCTTGCCCATTCCGACAGCCACCGGGGACTTGGCGAGTATCGAATCGGTGAGTTTTTTCACTTCCACATCCAATTGCGCCAGCGGCGCCACTCGATTCACCAGGCCACGCCGCTGCGCCTCGGCGGCATCGATGAAATCGCCGGTCAGCAGCATCTCCATCGCCTGCTTGCGTCCCATGTTGCGCGCCAGCGCCACGGCGGGAGTCGAGCAGAACAGCCCGACATTGATGCCGGAGACGGCAAACTTCGCCGCGTCCGCCGCCACCGCCAGATCGCACATCGCCACCAGCTGGCAACCCGCCGCCGTGGCGATGCCATGCACCCGCGCGATCACCGGCTGCGGTAGCTTGATGATGCTCATCATCACCCTGCCGCATTGACGGAACAGCTTGCGCTGGTAGTCCTTGCCGGGGTTGTCGCGCATCTGCTTGAGATCATGGCCGGCGCAAAAAGCCTTGCCGGCGCCGGCGATGACCACTGCGCGTATTGTCGCATCGGCCGCCAGCGCGTCAAATGCCGCCTGCAGTTCGACCAGCAGTTTCTCGGACAGCGCATTGAACTGAGCGGGACGGTTCAGGGTCAGGGTTGTCACGCCTTTTTCGTCGTGGCGCAGCAGAATAGGCTCAATTAAGGACTGAATTACGGCGCTCATGTCAATCTCCTACTCGATGGCAGCGGCTGATTTTGCCCGCTCGCGCAGCACGAATTTCTGGATCTTGCCGGTCGAAGTCTTGGGCAGCGGCTCGAAAATGAACTTCTTCGGCACCTTGAAGTGCGCCATGCGTTCGCGGCAGAATTCGCGCAGTTCCTCGGCGCTGACGCTGGCGCCCTCCTTGGTCTCGATGAAAGCGCACGGCGCCTCGCCCCACTTCGGGTCGGGGAACGCCACCACCGCCGCCGCCATCACCGCCGGATGGCGATAGAGGGTGTCCTCGACTTCCACCGAGGAGATATTCTCGCCGCCGGAGATGATCACGTCCTTGGAGCGATCCTTGATCTTGACGTAACCGTCGGGCTGCATCACCGCCAGGTCGCCGGTGTGGTACCAGCCGCCGGCGAAGGCCTCCGCGCTCGCCTGCGGATTCTTGAGATAGCCTTTCATGACGATGTTGC
>CAYHXK010000281.1:0-3977 GCA_964360125.1 uncultured Sterolibacterium sp. | reverse complement strand
GTTCCGGTCGCCTACACCGGCATCCTTCCCGAGCTGTTCATGGAGGGCAAGGGCGTGGTGGCGCAGGGCAAGATGGGAGCGGACGGGCAGTTCGTCGCCACCGAAGTGCTGGCCAAGCACGACGAGAACTACATGCCGCCGGAAGCCCAGCACGCCATCGACTCGGCGCAGCAGACGATTAAAACTTTAAAACAGTGAGAAAGCCATGATCCCCGAACTCGGACATTTCGCCATCATCCTCGCCCTGCTGGTGGCCATCGTGCAAGGCGTCCTGCCCTTGCTCGGCGCGCATCGCCGCAACGCCGCCTGGATGGCGCTGGCGCGTCCCGCCGCGCAGACGCACTGGATGCTGTTGCTGATTGCCTTCGGCTGCCTGACCTACGCTTTCGTCGCCAACGATTTTTCGGTGAAGTATGTCGCCGAGCATTCCAATTCGCAATTGCCGACTCAATATCGCGTGGCCGCGGTGTGGGGCGGGCACGAAGGATCGTTATTGCTGTGGGTGCTGTTGCTGGCCAGCTGGACGCTGGCGGTGTCGCTGCTCTCGCGCGCCCTGCCCGAAGCCATGGTGGCGCGCGTGATCGGCGTGCTGGGCCTGGTCTCGTGCGGCATGCTGCTGTTCGTCCTGCTCACTTCCAGCCCCTTCGAGCGTGTGCTGGAGATTCCCCAGGATGGCCGCGACCTGAATCCGCTGTTGCAGGACTTCGGACTGGTGATACATCCGCCGATGCTCTACATGGGTTATGTGGGTTTTTCGGTGGCCTTCGCTTTCGCCATCGCCGCACTGCTCTCGGGGCAACTCGACGCCGCCTGGGCGCGCTGGTCGCGGCCGTGGACCGTGGCGGCGTGGATCTTCCTGACGCTCGGTGTCGGGCTGGGCAGCTGGTGGGCTTACTACGAACTCGGCTGGGGCGGCTGGTGGTTCTGGGATCCGGTGGAAAATGCTTCCTTCATGCCCTGGCTGGTTGGCACGGCGCTGATCCATTCGCTGGCGGTGACCGAGAAACGCGGCGCCTTCAAGAACTGGACGGTGCTGCTGGCCATCGGCGCGTTTTCGCTGAGTTTGCTGGGTACTTTCCTGGTGCGCTCCGGCGTGCTGACCTCGGTGCATGCCTTCGCCACCGATCCGCGCCGCGGCGTCTTCATCCTCGCCTTCCTGGTGATAGTGATCGGCAGTTCCTTGCTGCTGTTTGCCTGGCGGGCGCCCAAGGTTGGGTTGGGCGGCGGTTTTGCGCTGGTGTCGCGGGAAACCCTGTTGCTGGTGAACAATATGCTGCTGGTGGTGGCTTGCGCCTCGGTGCTGCTGGGCACCCTGTACCCGCTGCTTATCGACGCGCTGGGCCTGGGCAAGCTGTCGGTCGGACCGCCCTACTTTGAGGCAGTGTTCGTACCCTTGATGGTGCCGTTGCTGTTCCTGATGGCGGTCGGGCCGGTGGCGCGCTGGAAACAGGGCGAAGTCGGCGACATGGTCAGGCGCTTGCGGCTTGCCTTCGCCGTTTCCGTGGCGGCAGGCATAGCCCTGCCCTTTGCCATCGGCAGCTGGACGCCGCTGGTGGGCCTGGGCGTGTTGCTCGCCGTCTGGATCGTCGCCAGCGGCATCGTGCAAATTCGCGAACGATTCAAGCACGGCGGAGCCGGCAAAGGCGCTCCTCTGGCATTCTGGGGAATGCAGCTGGCGCATCTCGGCGTGGCGATTTTCGTCATCGGCGTGACCATGGTCAAAGGGTACGAGTCCGAAAAGGACGTACGCATGGCGCCCGGCGAAACCGTCGAAGTCGGCGCTTACAGTGTCCGGCTGCTCGGCGTGAGGGAAGCGATGGGACCGAACTACCGCGCCTCGGTGGGCGAGGTGGAGCTCTCCAGGGACGGCAAGCTGCTGCGCACCATGCACCCGGAGAAGCGCATCTACTTCTCTTCGACGATGCCAATGACCGAAGCGGCGATCGATACCGGTTTTACCCGCGACGTGTATGTTTCGTTGGGCGAACCGGTCGGCCTGCAGGACGGCAGCGGCGCCTGGAGCGTGCGGGTGCATCTCAAGCCGTTCGTCGACTGGATCTGGGGCGGCTGCCTGGTGATGGCATTCGGCGGTTTGCTCGCAGTCAGCGACCGGCGTTACCGGCTTAGATCCAAAGCAGCGGTCGCTTCCGCAGTTTTGGCGGGAGCAAAAGCATGAAGCGCTTCCTGATCCCCTTGGCATTGTTCGTGGTGCTGGTGGGTTTCCTTGCCGTGGGGCTGCGGCTCGATCCGCGCGAAGTGCCTTCGCCGCTGGTCAACAAGCCGGCGCCGCTGTTCGAGCTGCCGCAACTGGCGCAGCCGGACCAGAAATTTTCCCCGGTCGATATGAGGGGCAAGGTCTGGCTGCTCAATGTCTGGGCTTCCTGGTGCGTCTCCTGCCGCCAGGAGCACCCGCTGCTGGTGGCGTTATCCAAGAGCGGCACGGTGCCCATCTATGGACTGAACTACAAGGATGCCCGCGCCGATGCCATGAAGTGGCTGAATCAGCTCGGCGATCCCTATGTAGTCAGCCTGTTCGACGGCGACGGCCGCGTCGGCATCGACTATGGCGTGTATGGAGTGCCGGAGACTTATGTCATCGACAAGGCCGGCATCATCCGCTACAAGCAGATCGGTCCGGTGACGCCCGAAGCGCTCGACAAAAAAATTCTGCCGCTGGTGAAGGAGCTGGAAAAATGACCAAAGGAAATCCCTGTGGGATCATGATTCAGGAAAATTCCATGCGGATGAAGCAATTTTTTCTAGTTCTGTCTCTGGCGCTGCTGAGCGCGTTTGCCTACGCCAAGGAAGCCGCGCCGCTGGCGGCCGACGAGGCGACGGAAAAGCGCATGGTGGCGATTTCCGAGGAATTGCGCTGCCTGGTTTGCCAGAATGAGTCGCTGGCCGGTTCGCGCGCCGACCTGGCGCAGGATCTGCGGCGCGAGATCCGCACCCTCATCAAGCAGGGCAAGAGCGATCAGGAGATCATGGACTTCATGGTCAACCGCTACGGGGATTTCGTCCGCTACCGCCCGCCCATGAAAGCCTCTACCTACCTGTTGTGGTTCGGCACGTTCCTGTTGCTGGCGGGCGCCATCGGCGCGTTGATCGTGTATTTGCGCCGGCGTGGCGGGCGTGTCATGGAGTCTGCGGAAAGCACGCTTTCCGCCGATGAACGGCGGCAGGCCGAAGCATTGTTGCAACAGA
This sequence comes from uncultured Sterolibacterium sp., assembly GCA_964360125.1. GTDB lineage: Bacteria > Pseudomonadota > Gammaproteobacteria > Burkholderiales > Rhodocyclaceae > JACRAR01. The sequence goes on along the minus strand of CAYHXK010000281.1, from coordinate 773 downwards.
ATGAGAGCGAGAGCAAGCGATGAGTATTCCTTTTTTGATAGCAGCGGCGCTGCTGTTGCTGCTGTCCCTGGCCTGGCTGCTGCGCCCGCTCCTTAGGCGCACCACCTCAGGGCCGAGCACATCGCGCCAGGCGCTAAACACAACGATCTACCGCGACCAGTTGGCGGAACTGGAGCGCGACCGTTCCGCCGGCAGCATCGCCGCAGCCGACTTCGAACAGGCGCGCGCGGAGTTGCAGCGCCGCTTGCTGCAGGATGCCGCGGTTGCCGACGAGGTCCCCGCCGCACCTTCCACCACACACCCGGAAAGGCGTACCGCCCTGCTGCTGTTGCTCCTCCTGCCGCTCTCCGCAGGGCTGTTGTATGCCTGGCTCGGCAACCCGGACGCGATGCTGCCGGCCGCGATGCGGCCGGCGACGGCGCAGCACGAGATATCGGCCGGTCAGATCGACGAGATGATCGGCAAACTTGCCGAGCGTCTGGAAAAGAATCCGCAAGACACGCAGGGTTGGGCCATGCTGGGACGTTCCTACAAGGCGCTGGGGCGCTTCGATGAGGCCGAGAAAGCGTTCATTCGGGCCGGCGACATGGTGGAAAATGATCCGGTATTGCTCACCGAGTATGCCGATCTGCTGGCGGCCCGCGCCAACAGTCTCGAAGGCAAGCCGATGGAATTGGTGCGGCGGGCGCTGCAGCTCGATCCGTCCAACAGCATGGCATTGGCGCTGGCCGGTACCGCCGCCTACAATCGCCAGGACTTCACGGAAGCGACAC
>CAYHXK010000280.1:0-3977 GCA_964360125.1 uncultured Sterolibacterium sp. | reverse complement strand
TTTTTGCCCGTGTTGATGAATGCTGAACCCTCCTGGATCCTTGCGGACCCGTCAAATGGGCGTCTTGGCCAGGAAATTTTCCTTAGCTACTCTGCGGCAGTGCTGACCCGACTTGTAAAATCTGAAGGTGAAATTCCGGCCACAGCGGCAATTCTTGCCATGCTTGGCAATTGCGTGTCAGCGCTAGCGAACTGATTTGCCGGTATTAATAGCTGACTTCGCCGCCAGAGGGATGGCAGGTTTTTTGCTTATGATAAGTATTCGCTCAGCTCGGATCACGGCGCCATGGAAACCTCGCTCTCTTTGCAACCCTGTCGTTTATCTCCGGAGTTATACAGAGAACCATTGCCTTTCGATTTGTATAACATCAATGGAACCTTGCTGTGGAGACGGGGCACCCGCTTGAAACACGCAGAGGGAGGGATCATTTCCCAGTCCTTCTTCAGGCAACGGCCGGATACCGAACATCACCAGGTCAGCGCACCGGAATCACTGGAAACCCTGTTTCATCGTTATGCACAGTTGACGGAACGTTGGTCATGCACCGTGCAAGACGCACGTGATTTGAGACAGCTAGCCGGTGAACTAGTCGTGCTTTGCGAGGCCCATTCGGATGTCTGCGTTGGCTTTGTTCCCTATTTAGCCGGAAGTAGCCACGCCTTGCGGCATTCCTTCGCTGTCACCAGCGTCGCGATACAACTCGGGACCGCACTCGGCCTGGATGCCGGGCGCCTGAAAACCTTGGCGCGGGCAGCCTTGACCATGAATCTGTCGCTTATTTCCAATCACGATGATTGGAAAAAAACCCGGGGACCCCTGAGTGAGCAGCAGAAAATCAACGTCCACCGCCACCCATCTTTGTCGGCAGACCTGCTCTCACAAACCCCCGGCGTCGATCTACGCTGGATAAGCGCAGTCGATCAACATCACGAGAATCTTGACGGCAGTGGGTATCCTCTAGGCCTCAAGGGGAATGAAATCACCATGGAGGCGCGTTTATTGCGCGTCGCAGATAGCTGGTGTGCCCTGGTGATGGATGGTTCGGGTAGAGGTAAAAAGACGCCCCAGGGTGCGCTGAACGAGTTATCGAATTGCACCAGGGGCGTTCTCGATCACCAGGTGTTTCTTGCCCTGAAAACCCTCATGGGCCACTATCCTCCCGGCACCTTGATCCGTCTTGAAAATCGCGAAACAGCCGTGGTTGTCCGCTGGGTCAGGAGCGGATCCCTCCTGCCCTTGTCCGCGTTGAGCATCCTCACTCCCTCCGGCGAAATCATGCGCGAATTCAAGATCCGGGATGTGCGCCAGTTCGGCTTTCACATCCGCGACTACACCCTGCTGAATCTCGCCCAGATGAGTCGGCTGCCGTGGCTACGCGTCTGGACGTCAGGTTGACGCCGGCAAGCTTCGCCGCCACCCAGTTACAGTCCAATTTGCGGTGGGTTGCCGGCAAACTCCCGGCTTTCCTCGCGTCCACATGTCGCTACTGGCAACGCTTTAAGAGGAATATGCCTGCATTGGCGGGCGCGGAAGGATCAGGTTCCCCTTTGCCGAGATACATTTCCCTGACGCCATCTTCCTTGATTTTAAAGACTACAAATGGCGTAAACCCGCCATAACCTCCATCGGCGTTCCTGGAATTAACTTCGCCGCAAATCAGCAGGGGTTTGTCGCGAAGCAGCCTGACGTTCTTGAAATTGGCGGAAACAGGGTCCTTGAGACTCTCCCTCACCATCCTGATCGCGGCTTCAATCTGCTCTGCGGCGGCCTTCTGCTCCTGCGCCTTGCGTTCACCCTCTGCCTTGGCCTTGGCGGCTTCCCGTTCGGCCACAAGCTGTTCTTCAGATTTACCACAACCGTAGAAGGTAAGCTGGCCAAGAGCGGCGACGAATATCAATAACCAAAAACGCTTCATGTTGCGCATGATTGCTCCATACAATTGATTGAATACCGCATCAGCATAAACCGGTTTTCGGCGCCTGTCACCCTAATCAGATCAGCTTGCCTGTGGCGCCCAAGCGCTTCGACAAGGCCTGGGAAAATTCCAGAACGACCTGCGGTATGGCCAGCGTAGCGCCTCGTTCAGCAGGGTGTTTGAGCGAGCTGACGGCGACCGCGGCAATGGCATAGTTGCCCGACGCAGCGAAAACCGGTGCGCCAAAGCAGCACATGCCCTCCCGCGTTTCCTCGTCGTCGATGGCATAGCCGCGCAAGCGGGTTTCATGCAGATCCTTGAGTAATGCCTTGAGCGTCGTGTGGCTATGCGGAGTCAATTGCCCCAGCTGGGTGGTGCGATAGATTGCCCGGATGCGTTCATCCGGCAGCGTGCTCAAGAGCGCCTTGCCGGTGGCGGTGCAACTGGCGGGAAGGCGCATGCCGATGCGATAGGTGACACCGAGCGGCTGCTCGCCATTGCGGCAGGCGACATACACAACATCGCTGCCATCCAGTACGCCAAGCACGATTCCCTCACCTGGCAGCATGGCGAGAGCGTCCCAGGTGCTGACGAATTCCCTGGTCAAGTCGATGCTGGACAAGAAGGCATGCGATAAATCGACAAGATGCATGCCCAACCGATAAGTTCCGCTGTCGAGACGGCTCAGCATGCCGGTCATGGCCAGTGAGGTGCACAGCGCCAGTACGCTGCTTTTCGGGAGCTTCAGGCGCTGTGTCAGTTCTGCCAGCGTCATCGGCTCTTTCGACTCAGCGAGGGCATCGAGAATCTGCACCGCCTTGATGACCGAGGGGACAACTCCCTTGGGCAGGACGAGCGCGTTTTCAGGCTTGGGCAAAGGAGCTCCCGGCATCGTAAGCATTCAAGAATCCGTTTCTCCTGGGCGCTCTGAGAGCTATGGCTTACCGACTGCGGTTCGCGCAGCGGCGGCGATGGCATCGGCCCAGTGCATCACATCCGCCTGATTTTCGCCTTCAACCATCACCCGCAGCAACGGTTCGGTGCCGGAAGGGCGCAGCAAAACCCTGCCGCGCCCTTCCAGCGCGCGCTCCGCCGCTTCGCTGGCGCTGCGGATGCCGGCATCGGCACGCCAGTCGAAGCCTACCCGCAGGCGCACATTGATCAGTTTTTGCGGGTACATGACGATGTCGGCGCAGGCTTCGCCGAGTCTCTGTCCATGCTTGCGCAGCACCGCCAGTACTTGCAGGGCGGCGACGATACCGTCGCCGGTGGTGTGCTTGTCGAGGCAGATGATATGCCCGGAATTCTCGCCGCCGAGCGACCAGCCGCGCTGCTGCATCATCTCCAGCACATAGCGGTCGCCAACCGGGGCGCGCGCGAAGGGAATACCCAGTCGACCCAGCGCATGCTCGAGACCAAGGTTGCTCATCAGCGTACCCACCACCCCTTTGGCTTCTTCATTCCCTTTGGCGTCCGACCATGGTCCTTGGGCGGCACGCTGGCGGGCGATGACATACAGCAGCAAGTCGCCGTCGTACAACTTGCCGCTGGCATCGATCATCAGCAACCGGTCGGCATCGCCGTCCAGCGCAATGCCCAGATCGGCGCCCTGTTCGAGCACGGCCAGACGCAAGCTGTCGGGCGCGGTGGCGCCGACGCCGTCGTTAATGTTGAGGCCGTTGGGCGCCACGCCGACGCTGACCACCTCGGCGCCGAGTTCGTGGAACACGTTCGGGGCGATCTGGTAGGCCGCGCCGTGGGCGCAATCCACCGCGATTTTCAGGCCGCGCAGATCCAGTTCGTTGGGGAAAGTGCTCTTGCAGAATTCGATGTAGCGCCCGGCGGCATCGTCGACGCGGCGAGCCTTGCCCAGTCGCGCCGAATCCAGGCAGCCCATCGGCTGTTCCAGCCTGGCTTCGATCTCGGTTTCGACCGCGTCTGGCAGCTTGGTTCCCTGCGCCGAAAAAAACTTGATGCCGTTGTCCTGGTATGGGTTGTGCGAGGCGGAGATGACAATACCGGCCTGCAGCCGCAGCGCCCTGGTCAAATAGGCCACGGCAGG
>CAYHXK010000279.1:0-3987 GCA_964360125.1 uncultured Sterolibacterium sp. | reverse complement strand
CGTCGCTTGGCTCTTCGGCACAGCGCTTCGGCATCCTCAAGCTCGACAACGCCTATGGTTCGGAGTTGCTCAACATTCTTGTTCCGGTACGGGCACTGTACTGGAACGGCAGTAGCTGGCAGACCAACAGCGCGGACAGTTGCACTAGCATACCCGCCAACGCCCTGGTTCTTGGCAATTACAAGGTCGGCTTGAACGGAACCAACCTGGGTGCAAGCCATCTGCCAGGTTCGGCGACGCCGCTAAGCAACGGAACCGCTAGGTTCGCCGTCGCCAAGCCTTCCCCGGCCGCCGTGGGCAGCGTCGACCTTGCCATCAACCTGGGCGCCACGAGCGGGGACGCGAACTGTATTGGCGCAGGGATGACGGCAACAGGCGCTAATCTCTCCTGGCTGCGCGGCAACTGGTGCGGCGGCGGCTATGTCAAGGACCCCAGCGCCCGCATCAAGTTCGGCTCGCCGAAAGCCCCCTTCATCTACCTGCGCGAGAGATACTGAGCGGCACAGTAAGATGTTGAACGAGTGCGTCCTATCGGTTGCCGCTGTCGCCGCCCCTTGACCCGGCGGCGGCCGTGGTTCATAGTCCGCCGCACGCTTTCCCGAACATGGCCATGTCCAGCATCGTCCCGAACGCCCTTCCCGTCGACGCCGCGATCGTCGCCGCCTTGCAGGCCGGCTTGCCCGATCTGCGCGTGGCGTATCGTTACGGCAGCGCCGGTGGAAGCTACGAGCGGGCCGACAGCGATATCGATTTGGCCGTGCTGGCCGACCGGCGGCTTTCGTTCGATCAACTCTCGCGGCTCACGGTCGAGTTGATGCGCCTGACGGGCCGCGACGTCGACCTCAACGACCTGCGGCAACTGCCCGTCACGCTGCGCGTCCAGATCGTCGCCGACGGCTGCCGGCTGTATGCGGCGGACGCCGGCGCCGCCGACGAATACGCTGCGCGCACCCTGTCCGACTACGCGCGGCTCAACGAGGAGCGCCGGGAGATACTCGCAGACGTGCGGCGCCGCGGGAGCATCTATGGATGAGGTGCTGCTCGGCAAGGCGGCCATTATCGAGCGCTGCCTGCGCCGGGTCGACGAGGAGTATCGCGGACACGAAGCCGAACTGGCGACCAACTTCACCCGCCAGGATTCGATCCTGCTCAACCTGCAACGCGCCTGCGAGGCGTCCATCGATGCGGCGATGCATCTGGTCCGACTGCACCGGCTGGGCATACCGGGCGAAAGTCGCGAAGGCTTTTCGCTGCTGGTGCGCGCGGGCTTGCTGGAGGCCGGGCTGGGCGGCCATCTCCAAACCATGGTCGGCTTCCGCAACATCGCGGTGCATAACTATCGCGAACTGGATCTCGATATGGTCCGGAACATCCTGGCGCATCGCCGCGACGATCTGCGTGCGTTCGCCGCTTGGCTGCTGGAACTGGCTTTGCCATAGACGCTGTAATTCAAGACCCCTTTCGTCTACCTGCGCAAGAGCTATTGAACCCCGGCCCGGCACGGGACGACCGCGCCCCCACTCCTTGAATTAAGGGGTAAATCGCCGGGTATTGCGCCAAAGGGCGCGGAATCAGCGCGTTATCATCCCGGCCATTCAGGTCGATTCGATGATGCACTTACTGCGCCCAAAACTAAAAAACGGCTGGATGTCCGTGACCTTCGCTCAGGACAGGATGGATTTCGCGCATGTCATTCGGCACGAGGGCAAAAAGCCGGCGGTGCTGCTGCTGGATTCTTTCCGGCGCGCCGACGGCGATCTCGAGGTACTGCGTCGACTGTGCAAGGAATTGAAGCTGGGGCACTATCACTGCACCCATATGCTGCGGGTGGGCGAATACCAGGTGCTGCAGGTGGAGCCGCCCGAGATCCCCGCCGCCGAGCTCAAGGAAGCCCTGCGCTGGCGCATCAAGGAAATGATCAACTACCCGGTCGAGGCGGCGACCATCGACGTGCTGAACATCCCCAGCGAATCGGTAGCCGCCGGCCGGACGAAGCAGGCATTCGTGGTGGCGGCCAGCAACGCACTGCTGGAACCGCGGATTGCCCTGTTCGACGAGGCCAAGGTAAACCTCGAGGCAATCGACATTCCCGAACTGGCGCAGCGCAATGTCGCCGCCCTGTTCGAGGAGCATGAGCGCGGTTTGGCGATGCTGGTGTTCGACGATTACGGCGTCATGCTGACTTTTACTTTCCGCGGCGAACTGCATGCCACGCGGCATACCGACATCCCCCTGGCGCAACTCGAGCAGGCCGAGGAGCCTCGGCGCGAGCAGTTGTTCGAGCGCATCGCGCTGGATGCGCAACGCTCGCTGGACAATTTCGACCGACTCAACAGCAATATCACCGTGACCCGCCTGCTGGTTTCTCCACTGCCCGGCGTGCCCGGTTTCCTCGAATACTTGCGCGAATACCTCTCCCTGCCGGTGGTGGAGATCGACCTCGCGGAAGTGTTCGATTTTTCTGCCACCCCCGAGCTTGCCGAAGCAGTCAGCCAGACCAAGTGCCTGAAGCTGCTCGGCGTAGCCTTGCGCGAATAAGGAGCCCGCCATGAGCCAGCAAATCAACCTGCTTAACCCGCTTCTGCGCAAGCCTGCCGAGCCGCGGACACCGGTGCAGCTGGTCCTCCCCTTCGGCGAACCGGCAGCCTTCAGTCCCAGGCCGACTTTCCTCCCTTTGATCGAAGCCCGAGCGTCAAGCCCTACATCCTATTGTCCGATTGGCATGCCCGAACCAGTATTTGAATCTGCCCGCAACGGGTTTGCGCGAATGCCGCCGCCGCGATGAGCCAGCAGATCAACCTCCTCAACCCAGCCCTGCGGAAGATCCGCGATTGGCTGGTGGCGGCGCCTATTGCCAGCTTCTTCGGCGTGCTGCTGGCGATCGTCGCTGGGGCCGCCATGCTCGCCAAGACGCAAGCCGATCATGTTGAGCAGGCCGCGGAGCGCCAAACCACCAGCTTGAAACTGGCCCAGGAAAAACTGACGGCTCTCGCCAAGGTCGCGGCGCAAACCAAGCCCAATCCCCAGATTGCCACGGAACTCGCCAGTGCGCGCGAATTGCTCAAGGGCCGCGAGGAGGTCATGCGACTGCTGGAAGGCGGAATGATCGGCAGTACCGGCGGTTTCGCCGAATACCTGCGCGGCTTCGCCCGCCAGACGACGGAAGGTTTGTGGCTGACCGGTTTCACCATCGGCGCCGGCGGCGAGGAAATGGAGATTCGCGGACGCATGACGAATCCGGCGGCACTGTCGGAATACATCCGCCGGCTGAACCACGAAAGAGTATTTCAGGGCCGCAGTTTCGCGGCGCTGAACATCCGGCGCACCGAGGAAGGCACTGTCAGGAAAGACGCCGCTGCCGCGCCGAGCGCCAAATCGCCCGCGCTGCCGGCCTACGTCGAGTTCGTGTTGACGCCGAGCATTTCCGCTCCGGCGGCGGCCGCCGGGGAAGCAACTTCGGGCACGGTACCGGCCGAGGTGAAAAAATCGTGAAAGAAAAATGGCGCGCGCTGGCGGCACGCTTCGATGCGCTGGCGCGCCGCGAGCGCGCCATGGTGGCTGCGGCGGTCCTGCTGGGTGGCGGGTTTCTCGGCTATATGCTGCTGGTGGAGCCGCAACTGATCCGGCAGTCCAGCCAGGCCAAGCGACTGGCTCAGGCGCAGAGCGAGCAGGCCGCCATCGAGACGCAACTGGCGGCAACCCAGGCGCTGCTCAAGGATCCGGACGCCGCCAATCGCGCGGCCTTGCAGCAGCAGCGCCGGGAAATGGCGGCCCTCGACGCCAAACTGCGCATCTTGGAGAACACCTTGGTGACCCCCGAGAAAATGCAGGTTTTTCTCGAGTCGCTGCTGTCGAAAAATCAAAACCTCGAACTGCTGTCGCTGCGCACCCTGCCGCCAACGACGTTGATCGAGCGCGCCGAGCCCAAGGGCGTCGCCGGCGCGGCAGCGCCCGGCGAGAAGAAACCCGACGCCCCGGCCGATGCCA
>CAYHXK010000278.1:0-3993 GCA_964360125.1 uncultured Sterolibacterium sp. | reverse complement strand
TGCATGCGATGTTGCTGGCCGGGCTGAATTTGCGTCCCTTGCCGCAAGACACATTCGTCGCTGTAACACGCCACCTGCCGCTCGCAGTGGTTCTCAGGCCGCATTCGCCGCTTGCCGCCGCAACCAGGATCGCACCGACGGCTCGCCCGCCGCGACCCGCCAGCGCATCGCCGCCTCTGACCGTGCTGCGGCCTGATCCACCGGCAGCGCTAACGCCTGACACCTCCACACAGACCGTCCAGTCGCCAGTCCAGCCGCGCTTCGATCTGGATCTCCTGCGGCAACAGGCGCGCGTGCCGGGCCAGGGCAAGCACAAGGAAGCGCCGGTAGCGCCGCAGAATCTCGGGCAAGTCTTGCCTGAGCCTGCCCTGGAACGCGATACGCCGCTCGCAAAGTCGATCGCCAAAGCCCAGCGCCCCGATTGCAAGACGGCGCACAGCGGCTGGGGGCTGTTCGGCATCCCCCTGTTGATTTACGATACCGTCACGGATTCGGGTTGCCAGTGGTGAAACTGTAGTCACCACCTGCATGGGCATGAGTGGTAACTCACGATCTTGTTCAACATTTGCCGATAGGCAGGAAATGGCGGCAAATTCCACCTCTATTCTGCGCATCGTCTTCCGCCTTGTCTTTTAATTCATTGATTTATCGTGATTATCGATTGTGGCATTGAGCTTGCTATGAACTTGATATCCCCCTCATCGTGTAACGCCATGAACAATCACGAAATCATCGAAGTCCGTCGGAGCTGGGAGTTGGCGAGCAAACGCAAGACGCTTTTCGCCCAGTTGTTCTGCTCCCGCATGCAGTTGAAGGGAAACCCCTGCCGCGCACTTTTCGACGACGACGCCGCAACCAATGCGCGACAAACCCTGCGCCTGGTGGGCATTGCGGTGAATGGCCTGAATCAGCCGCGCATCCTGCTGCCCCTGCTCGAAACGCTGGGGCGGCAGAACGCGACGCGGATAATCACTGCGCGGCAGGGCAGCGCCGTCATCCGCGCACTGCTGAGGACACTTAAAACCACTCTAGGCCCGTCCTTTGACAGCATTGCTCGTCATGCCTGGATCGCCGGCTACCGCGAAGTAGTGCAAGCCATGACCCTCGGAATGGCCCAGGCTGCGCGGGGCAAGCCGGGGAATGGCGGCACTCTGCTCGGCCTGCAAGCGGGCGGACGCGCCGAATCGGTCCTGCTTTGCCGAGCCACATCTAACGGCCGGTGGAAAAGTGATACTATCTTTGCCCATGCGCATTAGCCTCGCTTTTCTTCTCGCCCTGTTTCTCTCCTTCAACACCGCCTACGCAGCGGTAGTCGGCCTTTGCGATGTGCTCGAGCACACACAGAGTCAGGCGGCTGATTTCGGACATCACATTCATCAACCGAATGACGATCACGCGCACCACGCCCCGCTGGTTGAACCCGCAGGCACGGGCAACGCGCCCTCGCCCGGCGACCACCACGATCATGCTCACGTGCATCCCGGTTTCTTTACACTGCCGTCCTCCGTATCTGAAATAACCCCGTTTTGCAGCCGCCCCCCGCTGGTTGCCGTTCCCGTACGCTTTTTCATTTCGGCGCCGCTAGACCGCATCGAGCGGCCGCCCAGGGCCGCGCTCGCCTGAGCCGGCGGGACGCCCACTGCTTTCCCCTGTAGCACCCTGCATCTGAACCCCTGAAGGGGTTCGGCTGCGTCCCGTCGTAATCCAACTTTTTCGTTGAGGATTTCGATGATCTATTTTCTCCAAATCGTTTCTACTGCCGTCGCTGTAGCCACGCTATGCAGCCTCGCGCCCACCGCATGGGCAGCCGATCGGCCAGCCAAGTTTGCCGTTCCCGCCAGCCAGATGCAGGTACTGGGCATTCAAACCGCGCCACTGCAGAGTCAAGTCGACTCGGTAAATGCGAGTTTTCCCGCGCAGGTCGTCATTCCGCCAAAGGCGGAACAGGTGGTCAGCTCGCCGGTAGCCGGCCTGGTGGCGCAGTTGCTGGTTCAGCAAAACCAATCTGTGCGGCCGGGCACGCCGCTGGTACGCATCGCCAGTCCGGAACTCGGCCAGTTGCAATTGCAGTTGTTCCAAGCCAATGCCCGCGCCACGCTGGCACGGCAAGCGGCACAGCGCGAACAAGGGTTGTTCGATGAAGGCATCATCCCGCAACGCCGGGTGCAGGAAGCCCAGGCTGCTTTGATGGAAAGCGCAGCTACGCTCAATCAGGCCAAGACGGCGCTGCGTCTCAGCGGCATGTCCGCCGCCACGATCGAGCGCATCGGGACTTCCGGCAAGCCTCAGGACAGCATCACGCTGGCCGCGCTGCAAGCTGGAATCGTGACCGCAATTGCGGTCAAGCCCGGTCAGCGGGTGGAGGCCGCAACCGCCTTGCTGCATCTGGCCCAAACCGATTCTCTCTGGCTGGATATTCAGCTTCCGGTGACGGAAAGCGCGCATTGGAAGGCCGGTACCAAGGTCAAGGTGCACGACCGGGACGTCACGGCGCGCATCTTGAGCGTCAGTCCGACCGTCTCTACCGGCAGTCAGACGGTGGTGCTGCGTGCGGCGGTCGAGGGCAAGTCCGGCCAGGTTCGCCCCGGCGAATTCGTGACGGTCGATCTGCCTATTGCGACCACTCAGGCGTCTGCCCAAGGCAGTTGGGAGGTGCCGCTGTCCGCCGTGATTCATGACGGGAAACAGGCTTACCTGTTCATCCGCACCGCGGACGGCTTTGAAGCCAGGCCGGTACAGGTCATGGCCAGCGCCGGGCAGCGCGTGCGCGTGCAAGGACCGGTCAAGGCCGGCGAACAGATCGCCGTCAGCGGCGTGGTGGCGCTCAAGGGCGCATGGCTCGACCCGAAGGAGGACAAGTAATGCTTGCCCGCCTGGTCCAGTTCTCCTTGTCGCAGCGCCTGTTTATCCTGCTGGCGACGCTGATCGTCGGCGGCGCCGGATGGGTCGCGTATCTGGGATTGCCGATCGACGCCTTCCCCGATGTGTCGAGCACCCAGGTCAAAATCATCATGAAGGCTCCCGGCATGACCCCGGAAGAGGTCGAGAGCCGAATCGCGGTGCCGATCGAAGTGGAAATGCTCGGCATCCCGAAAACCAAAATCCTGCGTTCGGTCACCAAGTACGGCCTGGTCGATGTGACCATGGACTTTGAGGAAGGCACCGACATCTATTGGGCGCGCCAACAGGTCAGCGAACGCCTGGGCGGGCTGACAGAAAGTCTGCCGGACGGCATCTCGGGCGGCATGGCGCCGATCACGACCCCGCTGGGGGAAATGTTCATGTTTACCGTCGAAGGCGAGGGGCTGTCCCTGGCCGAGCGGCGCAGCCTGCTCGACTGGGTGATACGGCCGGCGCTGCGCACCGTGCCTGGCGTCGCCGACGTGAATGCGCTGGGTGGCGTGGTGCGCGCTTTCGAGGTGGTGCCGGATCCGCTCAAGATGGGCGCCAGCGGCGTGAGCGTGACGCAGCTCAAGGAGGCGATTGGCGCCAACAACCGCAACGACGGCGCGGGACGGCTGGGCGAAGGCGACGAAGTGCTGCTGGTGCGCAGCGAGGGAAGCATCGCGAGTCTGGACGATCTGCGCGCGATCGTGGTGACGACGAAGCAAGGCGCGCCGGTTCGCGTCGGCAACTTGGCCGAGGTCAAGATCGGCACGGTGACACGCTACGGCGTGGTGACGCAAAGCGGCAAGGGCGAAGCCGTCCAGGGGCTGGTGCTGGGGCTGCGCGGCGCCAACGCGCAAAAAGTCGTCGAAGGCGTGCGCAAGAAACTGGAGGAACTGCAACCGACGCTTCCGCAAGGCGTGCAACTCGACGTTTTCTACGATCGCGCTTCCCTCGTCACCAAGGCGGTCGGTGCGGTATCAAATGCGCTGCTCGAAGCGACCGTCCTGGTCGTCGTGCTGCTGGTGCTGTTCCTGGGCAATCTCCGGGCGGCCCTGACTGTCGCCCTGGTGCTGCCCCTGGCGGCGTTGATCACCTTCATCCTGA
>CAYHXK010000277.1:0-3997 GCA_964360125.1 uncultured Sterolibacterium sp. | reverse complement strand
TGTTGAAAACCACGATGCGCTGCTCCTCGTCGATCGAGATGATGCCGTCGGCGACCATGTCCAGGACTTCGCGGTAGCGTGCATCGACCTTGCGCCGGGCCTCATGCAGCCGTGCTGCTTCGATGCCCGCCGCGGCGGCATTGACGAAGATGCTCAGCACCTTGATCTGTCCGAACGGGATGGTTCTGGGCTGACGGGTGTAGTTGATGTTCAGCACGCCGATCAGCTTGTTGCGCGTAATCATGGGCATCGACAAGGCGGATTGGATCTCGGCGCGCGGGTGCAGCGGCGCCATGCGCGGATCCTTGACTTGGCCCTGCAGCACCAGCGGCTCTTGCTGGATGGCCACCTGGCCCGCGATGCCCTGGCCGATCGGCATGCGGGACCCGAGCAGCGTCCCCCGCTGCTCGCCGCGTACCGCCGCGACGTAGAGGGAGTCGCCGTCCTCGGCGAGCAGCATGACGGAAGCCTCGTCGGCTTCGAATTGCGCCAGCGCCGCGTCGACGATCTTGTCGAGCAGGACGTTCGGGTCGAGCGTGTGCGCGATGGCCTGGTTGAACTCGTGGATCGCCACGGTGTTGCGCAGCTCCAGGTTCTCCAGGCGCAGCCGCCGCAGGTTCACCGCGCGCGCGACCACCGGCAGAAGTTCGCTCACCTTGAAGGGCTTGAGGATATAGTCCAGCGCCCCCGCCTGCATCGCTTGCACCGCGGTTTCGATGGTGCCCATGCCGGTCATCATGATGCCGACCAGGTGTGGATCGATTTTCAAGGCCTGCGCGAGCAACTCGACGCCGTCGATGCCGGGCATCATCAGATCGGTGAGCAGCAGATCGAACTGCGACCCCCGCAAAGCCCCCAGGGCATCCTCGCCCGCCGTGTAGCCCTCGGTGTCGTAGCCCTGATCGCGCAGCGTGTCGCACAGCGCGCGCATCTGCGCCGCTTCGTCGTCAACGATGAGGATCCGGGCGAGGGGAACGGTGTTCATGCGATTGCCTCAGGTGGCTGCGGCAGGCAGAGTTGCGTCAGCGCTTCGCGCAGTTCGCGCAGCTTGGGCGGCTTGGCCAGCACCCGATCGACGTACGGCGGCACTTCGTCCTCCGCCACCAGCCGCTGGCCCCAGCCGGTGAGCATGATCACCGGCGTGGCGGGCGAAATCTGCTTCACGGCGGCGGCGACGCGGCGCCCGTCGACATAAGGCATGCCAAGGTCGGTGATCACCGCGGCGAAGCTCTCGCCGCGATCCAGCACCAGGCGGAACGCGGCAATGCCCGCCTCGCCGCCGTTCGCCGTGACGATGAGGTGGCCGTCGGACTCCAGCGCATCCCGCAGCGACTGCAGGAGGATCGGGTCATCGTCGATCAGCAGCAGGCGCAGCCGCGACAGGGGTTCGAGCGCCCTCGCGGCCTGGCCGGGCTCCGCGAGCGCGGCGGCGGGAACGCCGAATACCAGCCGCATGGTGGTGCCGGCGCCGGGTACGCTTTCGATTTCCAGATCGGCGCTGTGCCGCTGCACCATCCCGAACACCATCGCCAGGCCCAGGCCGGTGCCGCGCTCCCCCTTGGTGGTGAAGAACGGCTCGAGGCAGCGCCGGCGCGTAACTTCGTCCATGCCGATGCCGGTGTCCGCGACCTCGATGACGATGGCCACGGCCGCCGCTTCCGGATCGGCATCGGCGAGCCGGGTGCGCAGCGTCAGCGTGCCGCCTTCGGGCATCGCATCGACGGCGTTGAAAACCAGATTGGTGAGCGCCTCGCGGATTTCGCTCTCCACGCCCATGATCTTCGGCAGATCGGGCGCCAGTTCCGTCAGCGCCCGGATCACGATGCCGCGCTGCTGCGGCATGTCGCTCCAGCGGGCGCGGGTCAGGTCGACAACCTGCCGCACCATGCTGTTCATCTGCACCGCCGTGAGCCCAAGTTGCGCCTCGCGCGGCCGGTAGAACTCCCGCATGCGGGCCACCGTCTGCGCCACGTCCTCGACCGCGCGCTGTATGGTCTCCAGATAGCCTCGGGCGCGCTCGCTCAGGTTTTGCTCGGTTTCCAGCATCGACTCCGCATACAGCGACACCGGCGAGAGCGCATTGTTGATGTCGTGCGCGATGCCGCTCGCCATCTGGCCCAGTGCGCGCAGTCGTTCCTCCTGCATCATCGCCTGCTGGGTCTGGCGCAGGTCGTCGTAGGCCTGCTGCAGCGCCCCATAAAGCTGCGACTGGTGGGCGGCGAGCGCGACATGCTCGCTCAACTGCCGCAGGAACTCGCACTCGACGCTGCTGAAGCCCTGCACCGCGCGCCGCGCGGCGATCAGCACGCCGAAAACCCGGCTCTCCGAACGCAGCGGCGCCATTACCAGCGAACCCAGGCCGCCGCGGGCCAAGCGCGCGGGGAAGGGGAACGACACCTGGCCGATGTCCGACTCATACACCAATTGCCCCTGCACGCAACGCGACAAGCCGTTTTCATCGACGTCGATCGAAGCCTGCTCGTCCATCGTCAGCTCGTGGGCCAGCGCCTCGCTCTTGGCGCCGACGCAGGTGACCCGGAGAGCATTCGTCGCCTGGTCATAAACGCAGACGCAGCAGAAATCGATCGGCAAGCTGTCCTCGAGGCTCCTGACGACCACTTGGTAAATGCTGCGCAGGTCCTGGCGCTCGCCGATCGAGCGGGTGATGTGATCCAGCAGGTTCAGATGTTCCAACTGCTCCCGAATCCTTCGCTCCGCCTGCCTGCGCTCGGTGACGTCGCGGACCGTGCTGATGACCAGCGTCCCTTCCGGCGTCGCCAGCGGGCTGAGGCTGACGTCCACGGCGAATTCGCCGCCGTCCTTGCGGCGCGCAAACAGATCGCGGCCGCCCATGGCGCGCGCCTGGGGGTTCCCGTGGTACGGGGCGCGATGCGCGACGTGCGCCGCGTGCAGCCGCTGCGGGATCAGCAGCTCGACGGGCTGGCCGAGCAGCTCGGCGCGCGAATAACCGAATACGGCCTCGGTCCTGGCATTGACAACGGCGATTCGGCCCTCGCGATCAACGATCACCACGGGATCGGGGGTGGCTTCCAGCAACGCTTCGGCGCGCTCCATCTGTGTCCGGATTTCCCGATTGGCGGACTCCACTCGCGCCGTGCGTTCAAGAACCCGCTGTTCCAGCGATTCATTGAGTTCGCGGATGCGCCGGCCCTCGGCCAATTCCCGGTCCATTTGTCTGCGCACCGCTCCCAGCCAGGCCAGCAACGCCAGCAGCGCGATAAAAATCAACGCTGCCGTGACGCCGATGGTGGTGCTTCTCAGCTTCCGAACCGGCGCCAGCACTTCCTCCATATCCACCTTCACCACCATCCCCCAGCCGGCGCCCGGCACCGGCAGCGTATGGGCGAGGACGGGCTGACTGCGATAATCGAGCGCCTCCCAGACGCCGGTTTCGCCGCGCGCGGCCATGGTGGAAGCCCACGCCGGAAAATCCTTGCCGGCGGCCAGAGGCACGCGCATGCGCAAAGCCGTCTGCTTGCGAAAACGCAGCTCGTTCAGGAACAGCGCGTGGTCGCCGTCCTTGCGCACCAGCACCGACTCCGCGCTACGGCTTGCCACCGGCCAGGTTTGAATAAGGCCATACAGATAGGACAGATTGCTGCGCAGGACCAGCACGCCCGCGGCGCGGGCGCGATCGGGACTCATGATCGGGACGAAGATGTCCAGCATGGCTTGGTCGGGCGTGGCGGGATCGCCCGGATAGATGTCCGAGGTGACGGTGATGTTCTCGGTCGCCGCCTTGAGCGCGAGCCGATGGCCCTCGGCGCTCAGTCGGGTGTACTGCCCCGCGCCAAAGCGGATGTTTGCGCCGGGGTCGAGAATCAGCAAGGCGTCGTCGCCCCGGTTTCGCATCGTTTCCAGCAGCGCTTCCCGCCATGGCGCGGGCATTTCAGCCGTGCCGCGACCCAGCCAGTCCGTGAGCCCGTCTTGTCCGAGCAGCCGGGCGATCGAGCGGGCGTTTTTTTCGTATCTCTCG
>CAYHXK010000276.1:0-4035 GCA_964360125.1 uncultured Sterolibacterium sp. | reverse complement strand
CGCATTCACGGAAATCACCGGCTTCACGGCCGAGGAAGCCATCGGCGCGACGCCCGGAATTCTGGATTCCGGCATTCACGACCGGGTTTTCTACGCAGCGATATGGACGTCTCTCGCAACCACCGGCCGTTGGCAAGGCGAGGTGTGGAATCGAAAAAAAAACGGCATCGTCTTCCCCGAGTGGTTGCACCTTCACGCCATTTTCGACGAGCACGGCACGACCAGCCACTATGTCGGCACCTTTTCCGATCTTGCCAATCAGGAAGAACTGCCAAGAAGTCTCCACAAGCTTGCCTATTTCGACAGCGTGACCGGGCTGCCCAACCGCAACCTGCTCCGCGACCGCCTGCAACAGGCTTTGCTGCGGGCCGTCCGGGAAAAATCGGCGGTGGCCGTGCTGTTTCTGGATCTGGATCGCTTCAAGGACATCAACGACAGCTTGGGCCACGATACCGGAGATCGCCTGCTGAAGGCCGTTGCCGAACGTCTCGCGGATTGCATGCGGGAAGGCGATACCCTCTCCCGGCTCGGCGGTGACGAATTCACCGCGATCCTGCCGGACGCCGGGGACGCGCCGGCGATCGCCCAAGTGGCGGGCCGGATCATCCAGTCCCTGTCGTCTCCCTTCGCGCTTGCCGACCGGGAAGTCTTCGTCGCCGCCAGCATCGGCATCAGCTTCTTCCCGGCCGACGGCGACGATGCGGAAACCTTGATCAAGCACGCCGACATCGCAATGTTCCAAGTTAAGGAACGGGGCGGCGGCGACTATCGTTTCTTCGTCCGGAAAATGAACCGGCTGGCGCAAGAGCGCCGCGACCTGGAAACCGATCTCCGCCATGCCTTGGAGCGCGAGCAACTCTTCCTTGACTATCAGCCCCAATTCGACCTCGGTAGCGGACGCATCGCCGCAGTCGAGGCCTTGGTGCGCTGGCGGCGCCCGAGCCGGGAAACGCTGTCCCCGGCGATCTTCATTCCTCTTGCCGAGGACATCGGTTACATCGCGCCTATCGACGCATGGGTGCTGCGGCAGGCAGTCATGCAGCATGCGGCTTGGCAGGCATCCGGGCTCCCCGCGGCGCGGATCGCGGTTAACCTGTCCGTGCACCGCTTCCGCCGGAACGGCCTGGCACATTCCGTCGCCAAACTGCTGGAGGAAACCGGGCTACGCCCGGAGCAGCTCGAACTCGAATTGACCGAGGGCATCTTTCAGGAAGACGCGGAAACCACCCTGCATACCCTCGGCCAGTTGAAAGACCTCGGCATCCGATTATCGATCGACGATTTTGGCACCGGACTCTCGTCCATCCACCACCTAAAACGTTTTCCCATCGATACACTCAAGATCGATCGAGCGTTTGTCGCGGGGATACCCGGTGACCGGAGCCACATGGACATCGTCGCGGCCAGCGTCGCCCTCGCGCATAACCTTGGCATGGACGTCGTCGCCGAGGGAGTCGAGACGCGGGAACAGTTGGCGTTCCTGCTGCGGCATGGCTGCGATAGGGCACAGGGATTCCTGCTGTCGAGGCCGGTAGACGCGGAGAAAATCGAGCAACTTCTTCGTATCAGTCTGATCCCCCCAACCTAAGCCGGACATTCCCTCTGGGGCATAAAAGCCGGAAAAAACCTTCACCACCAAGACACCAAGGACACCAAGAAAGGCAATAACCTTGCGTAGGCCAGTTTCCTTGGTGTTCTTGGTGGTGGAAGATCTGAGTTTTGCTCACGAAATGTAACGACTTGAGTCATAAGTGGCTAATGCTCCACTCCGGCTTACAGCCTTTCGAAAATCCCCGCGATGCCCTGACCGCCACCGATACACATGGTCACCAGCCCATAGCGCTTGCCGGTGCGTTCCAGTTCGTAGAGGCACTTGACGGTGAGGATGGCGCCGGTGGCGCCGAGCGGATGGCCGAGCGCCACCGCGCCGCCGTTGGGGTTCACCTTGGCCGGGTCGAAATCGAGACTCTTGGTGACGCACAGTGCCTGGGCGGCAAAAGCTTCGTTCGACTCGATCACATCGATATCCTTGACCGCTAGCCCGGCGCGCTTCAGCGCCAGTTTGACGGCGGGGATCGGCCCGGTGCCCATGATGCTCGGATCGACCCCGGCAACCGCGTACGCGACCAGACGCGCCAGCGGTTTGAGCCCCGCTTTGGCAGCGGCGGCGGCTTCCATCATGACCACCGCGGCGGCGCCGTCGTTAATGCCGGAGGCGTTGCCGGCGGTGACCGTGCCGTCCTTCTTAAAGGCGGGCTTGAGCTTGGCGAGACCTTCCGGCGAGATATCGGCCTTTGGATATTCGTCGGTATCGAACAGCACCGTGCCTTTGCGGCCCTGGATCTCGATCGGCACAATTTGCGACTTGAAATGCCCGGCGGCGATGGCGGCAACAGCGCGCCTTTGGCTTTCCAGAGCGAGGGCGTCCTGCTGCCCGCGCGTGATGCCGAACTGCTCGGCGACGTTCTCGGCGGTAATCCCCATATGGTTCGGAGAAAATGGATCGGTCAAGGCGCCAACCATCATGTCCACCAGCTTGGTGTCGCCCATGCGCGCGCCAAAGCGGGCAGCGGGCATCAGGTAGCCGGCGCGGCTCATGCTCTCGACACCGCAACCGATAGCGGCATCGGTATCACCGAGCTGAATCGCATTTGCCGCACTGACAATGGCTTGCAAGCCGGAACCGCACAAGCGGTTCAGCGTCAGCGCGCAGGATTCCTGAGCCATGCCAGCATCCAACGCGATCGCTCGCGATACGTACATATCCCGGGCTTCGCCATGAATCACGTTACCGCATACCAGTTGTCCGATCTGGGAAGGGTCGATATTGGATCTGGAAATTGCCTCCTTGACCACCAGTGCTCCGAGTGCGGAGGAAGACAAATCCTTGAGGGTTCCGCCAAAACTGCCGATCGCCGCCCGAACGCAACCGACTACCACGACCTCGCGTTTGTCCGCCATGTAAATGCTCCCTTCAGTAAGAAAATATTATCCGCCAACCCAACTGGCAACCCAGAACAGTGCGAGCAGCAGCAGATACAGTACCAGGGTACGCCATACGAGTCCTATGGTGCTCTGCAAGAAATCGACATCGGCTTCCTCGCCGAGACCGATTTCCGGACGCTCGCCGCCCCCACCAGCTGCCTGCAAGGTAAAACCGAGACGAACGCCGAGCGCACCGGCGCCGCTAGCCAGAAGAATCCCGGCCGACTCGTCGGGCCAAAGGGCCGACTGGGTACGCCAACAATAAACTGCATCCTCGAAGTCTCCCACGATGGCAAAAGCACCGGCAGTAACCCGCAGTGGAATCCAGTCGATAGCGGCAAAGGCGCGACGCGCCATTTCACCGAAGCCCCCCACTTCGACCGGACCCCACTGATCCCTGAAAAATAGGGCCAGCCGGTAGAGTATCGCTCCGGCAGGACCAATCAGGACGAAGCACAGCAGCGGAGCGAATACATAACGATGGGAAGCAATCAAGGCTTCCTCTATTGCCAGGCGCGCCACCTCTTGCGAACTCAGGCCATCCGAACCGTGACCGCGCCATTCGCCTAGCAGGGTGCGGGCGCGCTCCAGTTCCCCCATACGCAATGCCATATGGATGTCGGTAAAGTAATGGCTGAACTGCCGAAACCCCATCGTCATATAAAGGACGGCGACTCCGAACAACAATCCCAGCAGGGGTTGCAACCAGGTCAGGAAAATATGCAGCCCCAGCACCAATGCCACGATCGGCGGCACCGCGATCAGCCAGGCAATCCTGCCGTGATTGTATTGCCCGTCGTTGAAACGCTCCGACAGGAAGCGGGCATAGCGCTGCAGCGGGGCCAGCACGAAGCGCTGTTGCGCAAGTGGCTGAACCTGCTCAAGGATCAGGGCGAGGATGATGGTAAACAGGGTCATTCAGAACGAAACGGAGAAAGCCGGGAATGCCGTCAGGCGACGATTATCAGGCCATCAAGATACCACAGCCATAGGCATCAGTCTTGTACCATAAGAAAACGCCGCAAGCTCACCAGAATGCCTGCCGTAGCC
>CAYHXK010000275.1:0-4057 GCA_964360125.1 uncultured Sterolibacterium sp. | reverse complement strand
CCGATCAGGTCGTCGGCGGCATTGTAGTTGCGGGGAATGTTGACGACGGGAGAACCTGCGCCTTCGCTGGTGTCGCGACTGGCCGTGGAAACCGAATATTCCTGAGTCATTTCACTTCCTCCTCCGGTTCGCAGTGCATGTTGCAGCTTGAAATTTTATGTGCCGGTGAATTCTATTTCGCCCTTGGGCAGCAGATACAGGATCAGCGCCCGGCCCTTGCTGACCGTCGGACGATGCGCGCTGCCGGGAGGATAGACCAGCCAGCCCTCGCCGCGCCCGTCGAACAGCGCACCCGCCGTCAGCGGCATGACCATGTCGATCTCGCCGGTCGGATGGCGGTGATGCGGTCCCGCCAGGGCGGTTATATCCACCACGTCCACGCTGAAGCCGTGCGTCGCTGCGCCGGGCTGGAGGATGCGGCCGAACTTGCGCGGGCCTTCGCCCTGCCGGCACATCCAGCCCGCGGCGATGGCGTCCGCGCAGGCATTGCGCAGCGTGATGAAGAACTCGCCGGCGGCGGGATATTCCTGGTTGAGCCGCGCCTCCAGCAATGCATCCAGCGGCTGGCCGGCGATGCCGGCGGTGACAGCGGAAATCATCCGGGTAAAACTTTCGACAGGCATCACGCTGTGCTCTCCTCGAACCGGCCCATCCAGTCGGCGATCCATTCCAGCGCCACTTCCTCCGGCATGGTGCCGGCGCTGGCATCGTGCATCAGCATCGCGCCGATGCGTTGCGCGCCCAAGTCATGCAGTATCTCATCGAACTGTTTGCCGCCGAGGCAAAAAGTGGCGGCGTAGGTTCGATCGCCGAGGGCGAAAATACCGTAGCGCACTCTGGACAGGTCGGGTCGGGACTGCTGCAGGGATTCCATGAGTGTCCGGGTGTTGTCCGGAATATCGCCTTGACCGTAAGTCGAAGTAACGATCAAATAGGCGCCGTCCGGCTGGATGGCGCTGGCATCGAGTCCGTCCATGAGCTTGACGTCGACGCTATGGCCGCTGGACTCCACCGAGTCCTGGATTTCTTCGGCGACCAGTTCGGCGGTGCCGGTCATGGTGCCCACGAGTATGGTCAGGTGCATCGTCTTGCCTTGATCGAAGTCGCTTTGCCGGATGATGGAGTGCGGATGGATAGGGCGGTGATCAATCGAACTAAGCATGATGCTAACACCGATTAACTATAGTGCAATAGCTCTAGATTGAGGCAGTATAATTCACTAATACGCATAAACGCCGCACCACGCCTGTTCCAGGCTGTCATCCTCAAGGACATCGAAATGACCGGCAACGAGAACGCCAATAAATTGCAGCGCCCGGATCTGAGCGCCGACGAGAACGATTACCTGCGCATACTCGGCGAGCGTGTCCGGGAGCTGCGTGCGCGCCATGGCATGACGCGCAAGACACTGGCGCAGGATTCCGGCGTCTCGGAGCGCTATCTGGCCCAGCTCGAAACGGGTCACGGCAATGTCTCCATCATATTGTTGCGCCAGATCGCCCAGGCGATAGGCAACCCGCTAACCGACCTGGTGAGAGAAGGGCCGGAACTGCCCGTCGAACTGACCCTGCTGATGCAATTCCTTGCGCGTCTGCCGCCGAAAAAACTGGTGCGGGCACGCAAGCTCCTGACGGCCGAGTTCGAGGGTTCCGGCCAGAACAACCGGCGCCGGCGGATCGCCCTGATCGGACTGCGCGGCGCCGGCAAGACCACGCTCGGCACCCTGCTGGCCCAGCAGCGCGGCGTGCCTTTCCTCGAACTGGCGCGCGAAATCGAACGCGAGACCGGTGCACCGATCCCGGAAATTTTCTCGCTCTACGGCCAGGCAGCCTACCGGCGCTATGAACAGCGCAGCCTCGAAGCGGTGATCGAGAACAACCCCGCTTTCGTGCTGGCGCCCGGCGGCGGCATCGTCTCGGAACCCGCCACCTTCGATCTGCTGCTCTCCTCCTGCTTCACCGTCTGGCTCAAGGCCTCGCCCGAGCAGCACATGGCGCGCGTGATCGCCCAAGGCGACACGCGGCCGATGGGCGGCAACCAGGAAGCGATGCAGGACTTGCAACGCATCCTGGTCGGGCGTGCCCCGCTGTATAAAGAGGCCGACGCGGTGCTGGACACCTCCGGCAAGACTGTCGAACAATCCCTGGCGGAACTGATTGATCTGATCGGCGGTTGATTCCGGGCCGGGACATCGGCGGCTCTCGACCCGTTACCAACACCCAGGGCAATCACTGCGGATGGTCGCTCATCGGCCAGAGCTGTCGCTCGCGTTTTCAGGACGCGGAGGCGGACACGACGAAACTGAGGGACCACTGTCAGGGACTTCGAACTGGCGCTCTCGGCCCGAAGCGATACTTGGTTGGCAAGAACAGCAGCGGTTCACTGGCTCCGCTGCTTGTCATGGAGCCTACACAAAGCCTCCTTGAGCGTACCAATCACTTCACACCCGTATTGCTGGTCAGCCCTGAGTTCCTGGCGAAGCTGATGTGCAAGATGCCGTTCATGTCGCAGTATGCCAAAGCCGCGGCTGCGTGGTTCCAATCAACCCAGTCGTTTGTCGTAAGAGGCGTCTTGTTGTGATAGTCCGTCTCGTAAAGCGTGTACAGTTCGACTGGAATAGTCACGCACAGAAGCAGTCGCCCGAGAGTCCGAGTCTTGAAATCTTTTACTGCGGTGTCCATGACGACTTTGAGGTCGTTCAAGACAGCCTTCAACCCCTTAGGAAACCGGTGCTGGATGTGCCATTTATTAAGCAGATCGGTAAAGATTGGCTGAAGCTGCCCAGACACGACCTGCGCAAACTCGGACAGTCGAACTTGCTCGCGCGACAGGCTTTTTGTCTTTTGCTCCTTCTTGCGTTCTTCGACCTGCTCAAGCACCTCCTGGTCTATATCCACGTTCAGGCGTGACTTGGTCTCCCACTTGAACGACCCGAAGACGTCATCGAAGGACGCGTTCCATAGTGTGTCAATCAACGCTTTCAAGATGACGTTAGTATCAAAAAGTGTTGCCGGACCTGGCATATCTGATTAGGCAGATCCTGTTTGTGGATCTGCCCGACTTTAGTCCATACGCACAGATCATGTTGCAATTGGAGACCGAGCCTGGCTTCGATGAAGTCTGCACACTCCAACACAAGAAGATCGGCCCGCGACGCAACCGCGACGGCTTCCGTCAACTCGTCGAGTAGGCTTGCGGTTACACGGAGGCTTGTCTCCTCCTGCTTTCCTACCTCCAAAAACGAGTGGAAATGGGTAACGCAGAGGACTTCGCGAGAACGAACCATTGCGCGCAATGTCTGCAAGAGACGGGCAGCCTCGGGTGTCCCGCAGCCGAGCTCGGCGTCGCGTAGGCGGACCCAATAGTTCGTGGCGAGGTAAAGCAGCCTGGTGCGGCTCAGCCCGGAGAGCAATACACGCCGATAGCGCTCCAGATACGCAGATGCGTCAATATCCTTACCATTGCTGCGGTGCCAACCGATAAGGTCTTTTCCGCCGACGCGGTGGGCGTGATCTTCACTTACTGATGGCACTCAATCATCCGGAAGGTGGAGTTAGATTAAATTTCGGGCGGAATTCAATTCGAGCCCGGAACTGGCTACGTTAAAGTCGGGACGGCGGCATTTTGAATGATGGCATGGTTCGCAGGATAGATTATCCGAGCTTTTTCAACCAGTCTGGATGCTTTTTAACCAAAAGCTGCAAAGCCGCATCCATGCGAGTCTGCCAGCCTTCGCCGGTCGAGCGGAAGTAAGATAGAACTTCTGGGCTATAGCGGACGCTTACCTGCTCCTTGCGAGTGGCACTGATTGGGCGCCCGCGTTTCTTGCGGTATGCCTCAACGCCTTTTTGCATTTCTTCGCGGGTCAATGGACGATCATCTTCGTCCTTGCCGTCCCAAGCGTAATCGCCGCCCGGTGGCGCTTTCTTCAGCGCCGCCAAAATTGTCTTACGCTGTGTAGTCATTTTCGAGCCACTCATGATAGACCTCTCGTTCTTCCTCGCTTGCAGTACGAAAACTTATAATGTGGGGCTGTGTGCCTGGTAGATGCACTACG
>CAYHXK010000274.1:0-4082 GCA_964360125.1 uncultured Sterolibacterium sp. | reverse complement strand
CGCCTCGCGCACCCCGGCACGGCCGATGAACTCCTGAAAAGGCGCGGTCACCGCCTCGCGCAACGTCCTTGGCCGGGCGGCGGCGAGTTCCGGCTCACGCACCCGCAGGGTCATCGCCAGCCCGGGCAGCATGAACAGGGCGGTGATCCAGAAAACCTGCGCCCACGGCAGATGGTCGGCGAGGATCAGCGACAGCGATCCCGGAATCAGGCCGGAAATGCGGTAGGCGTTGACATGCACCGAGTTGCCCAGGCCCAGCTCGGCATCGCTGAGGATCTCGCGGCGAAAAGCGTCGATGGCGATATCCTGGGTCGCCGAGAGGAAAGTCAGCAACAGCGCCAGCAGGACGATCTGGGTCAGGTCGAGGCGCGGCGAGAGCATGCCGACGCCGCCGATGGCAAACACCAGCCCGACCTGGGTCAACAACATCCAGCCGCGCCGTCGGCCAAAACCCGGCAGCGCGTAGCGGTCGAGCAGCGGCGACCAGAGAAATTTCCAGGTGTAGGGCAACTGGATCAGCGTCATGGCGCCGATTTCCCGCAGGCTGATGCCCTCGGTAAACAGCCAGGCCGGCAGCAGGTTCAGCAGCAGAAACAGCGGCAGGCCGGAGGAGAAGCCGGTGAACACGCAGATCAACATGCGCCGCGTCAGCAGCACGCGCAACCAGTCGGGAGAGCTCACCATTTATTCCTTTTCCAGATCATTTGTGACGCGAAGGCAAGCCGAAGACAGTGCCAATTGCACGGAGAGGCGAAGTCGACAAAGTCACGGATGATCTGGAAATGGAATTAGCCCCGGGTAATGCGATACACGGCCAAGCTGCCGAGGAAGTTGTGCTCCTCGGTGACGAGCCGCCCCTGCTCGTCGAGCACCTGGCGCTCGCGCACCAGGATGTTCATCTCCGCGCACAGCGCCTCGAAATCCAGCATGGTGAAAAAGCGCACGTTGGGCGTGTCGTACCACTGATAGGGCAGGTCCTCGGACACCGGCATGCGGCCGTTGAGCACCGCCGCGCGGTTCTTCCAGTAACCGAAGTTGGGGAAGGAAACCACCGCCTCGCGTCCGACGCGCAGCATCGCCAGCAGAATTTCCCGGGTGTGGCGCACCGTCTGCAGGGTGCGCGACAGCACCACGTGATCGAAAGCGTCGTCGACGAAACCGGCCAGGCCGGTGTCGAGGTTGCTCTGGATCACGTTGATGCCGTTGCCGATCGCCGCCAGCACGTTGGCATCGTCGATATCGACGCCGTAGCCGTGGGCGCCGCGCGTCTCGATCAGCAGCTTGAGCAGCGCACCATCGCCGCAGCCGAGATCGAGGACGCGCTCGCCCGGCTGCACCCATCCGGCGATGACCTGGAAATCCGGCCGGTCGAGCAGTTGGTTCATAGCGTCACCCTGCCCAAATAGGCGCGCAGTACTGCGTGGTAGTGAGGGTCTTCCAGGAGAAACGAGTCGTGCCCGAAGTCGCTGGTGATTTCGGCATAGCTGACTTTCTGATCGTTCTTCAGCAGCGCACTGACAATCTCGCGCGAACGCGCCGGCGCAAAGCGCCAGTCGGTGGTAAACGAAACCACCAGAAATTTTGCCAGCGCCGGTTTCAGCGCGGCGGCCAGGTCGCCGCCGCAGTGATGCGCCGGATCGAAATAGTCGAGCGCCTTGGTCATCAGCAGATAAGTGTTGGCGTCGAAGAAGTCGGCGAATTTGTCGCCCTGCGCGCGCAGGTAGGATTCGACTTCGAACTCGACGCCGTAATCGAAGCTGAAAACGCCCGAATTATTCCGCAGCTCGCGGCCGAACTTCTCCCCCATCTGGTCGTCGGAAAGATAGGTGATGTGGCCGAGCATGCGCGCCAGTCGCAAGCCGCGCTTGGGCGCGGTCTGGTGCTCATAGAAATGACCGTCGTGAAAATCCGGGTCGGTGAGGATGGCCTGCCGGGCGACGTCGTTGAAGGCGATGTTCTGCGCGGTCAATTTTGGCGCGGCTGCGATCACCAGGGCGTGACGGATGCGTTGCGGCTGGTCGATCGCCCATTGCATGGCCTGCATGGCGCCGAGGCTGCCGCCGATCACCGCCGCCCAGCTGTCGATGCCGAGATGGTCGGCCAGCCGCGCCTGCGCCCCCACCCAGTCTTCCACCGTGACCATGGGGAAGTCCGCCCCCCACGGCTTGCCGGTGGCCGGATTGAGCGAAGACGGTCCGGTCGAGCCATGGCAGCCGCCGAGGTTGTTGACCCCGACGACGAAAAACCTGTCGGTGTCGAGCGGCCGGCCGGGACCGACGATGTTATCCCACCAACCGATGCTCTTCGGCTTGCCGGCGTAGCTGCCGGCAACGTGGTGGTGGCCGGACAGGGCGTGGCAGACCAGGATGGCGTTGGATTTCGCGGCGTTGAGCGTCCCATAGGTTTCGTAAACCAGTTCGTAGGCCGGCAATACAGCGCCGCATCTTAATGCGAGAGGCGTGTCGAAGCTGGCGCGCTGCGCCTCGACATTGCCTACGCTGCCGGTTTGCGTGCTCATATCAGTCGTCCAGCGCCGCGAGTTGCTCGCGCACCCGCGCCGAATCGTCGCAGCGCAGCAGGCGGGTCACCTTGGGGCGCAGGCGCGACACGTCGCTGCGCAGGATCTGCTGCTTGACTTCGAGCAGTTGCGACGGGTGCATGGAAAACTCGCGCAGGCCCATCCCCAGCAGCAGGCGCGTCATCGTCGCGTCGCCGGCCATTTCGCCGCACACCGCCACCGGCAGGCCGGCCCGCGTGCCGCGTTCGATGGTTTGGGCCACCAGTTGCAACACCGCCGGGTGCAACGGATCGTAGAGATGCGCGACAGCTTCGTCGGTGCGATCGATCGCCAGGGTGTACTGGATCAGGTCGTTGGTGCCGATCGAGAGGAAATCGAGACGCTTGAGGAACGGCCCCAGCGCCAGCGCCGCGGCGGGAATTTCGATCATGCCGCCGACCGCGATGTTCTCGTTGAATTTTGTCCGGCTCTCGCGCAACTGCGCCTTGGCTTGCTCGATCATCGCCAGCGTCTGCTCGATTTCGTGGGCGTGCGCCAGCATTGGAATCAGCAAGCGGATTTCGCCGTAGTGCGCGGCGCGCAGGATGGCGCGCAACTGGGCCAGGAAAATCTGCGGCTCGGCCAGGCAGTAGCGGATGGCGCGCAGGCCCAGCGCCGGATTCGGCTCCATCCGTTCCGCCCCGCCCAGGCTGCGCAACGCGCGCGCCTGCTTGTCGGCGCCGATGTCGAGGCTGCGGATGGTGACCGGCTTGCCCGGCAGCGCCTTCACCACCGAACGGTAAGCCTCGAACTGTTCGTCTTCGCCGGGCAGCTCGTTGCGATTCATGAAAAGGAATTCGGTGCGGAACAGCCCGATGCCGCTGGCATCGACTTCGCGGACTTTTTCGATGTCCTGCGGCAGTTCGATGTTGGCCACCAGCGAGATATCCACGCCATCGAGGGTTACCGAGCGCGCCGTCTTGAGACGCTTGAGCTTGTTGCGTTCGAGTTCCAGCTCGCTCTGGCGCAGCCGGTACTCTTCCAGCACCCGCGCATCGGGATCGACGATCAGCACGCCGCGCGTGCCGTCGACGATCAACAGGTCGTCGTCGCGCAGCAGCGGCCGCGCATGGTGGAGGCCGACCACCGCCGGAATCGCCAGGCTGCGCGCGACGATGGCGGTATGCGAGGTGGCGCCGCCCAGATCGGTGACGAAGCCGCCGATCCGGAGTTGCTTGAACTGGATGGTATCGGCCGGCGACAGGTCGTGGGCGACGATGATCAGGTCGTCTTCTCCTGCGCCCTTGCGCCGCACGATCTTGCGCGACTTGCCGAGCAGCACCTTGAGGACGCGCTCGACCACCTGCACGATGTCCTGCTTGCGTTCGCGCAGGTAGGCGTCGTCCATCTCGTCGAAGCGCGCAACCAGTTGTTCCATCTGTTGCACCAGCGCCCATTCGGCGTTGCAGCGCCGCACCTGGATCAAGGTGCGCGGCGCCTCGGCCAGCAGGGGGTCGACGAGAAACATCGACTGCAGGGCGACAAACGCGGAAAGCTCCGCGGCCGCGCCGGGAGAAGCCTCGGC
>CAYHXK010000273.1:0-4085 GCA_964360125.1 uncultured Sterolibacterium sp. | reverse complement strand
GATGGCAGCGTCGGGCTGCAGCAGACGGTCGGCCAGCGGGCCGACCACGCTGCGCAAGGCGCCGATGCCGCCAGCGAAGATTGCTTCAGGCAAGCCGAAGGCTTTCAGCAGGGCGCGCTGGGTTTCGCCGCCGACGCCGGGAATCAGCGTCAGTCGCAGCCAGGATGCCAGATCGGCATCGATTGCCACGCAACAGGCCCTGGTCAGGGGTTGGCGACGCTGTCGCCAACCTCCACCGAGCGGGAGACGTTCATCACCAGCGCGTAGGAGAGGCGGTCGAAGGTACGGAACACGAACAACAGGCCGTAACGTTCGTCGGGCAGCCGGTAAGTTTCTTTTTTGCCTTCATGCCGGTTTTTTACTTCAGCGCCCGCGCGGGACAGGGATAGCACATGGCCGATTTCCAGGCCGTCGCTCTTGCCGCGCGACAGCGTCACGATCGAATGTGGCCCGCCTTCGCCGACGCCGCCATACACCGACACCACGCGCCCGCGGATCGCCTTGTCGGGTGCGTGAGGTACATAGTTGATGATGTCGGGAAGTGTTGCAGGCAGCAGCCGGTCGCCGCTACTGACTTCCTGGCGCGAGGAGATGATCTCCACGGTTGCAGGTTCGCCTGCGCGGACGAGGCGTGCGCTGCCGAGATAAAAAGCCTCGTGGCCGAGTATTTCGTTGTTGTCGGGATCGACCAGCGCCTTGCCCGGCCGGTAGATTTTCCATAGCGCGGCTTTGGTATTCAATCCGGCAACATAAGCCAGATCGCCCTTGCCGAGGTTTACGCGGTCCTCCTGGGTCGCGACGATGCGTGGAGCGCTGCCCAGTTGCGCTGCTTCGGCGATCAGCGGCTCGGCCAGGAAGGGCTCGATCGCCTGTTGAGAAATGCTGGGAATCTCCCGCCGGTTATTTTCGGCGTAGATGCGCGGTCCGATCTTGGCGGTGTTGACCGGACTGACTGTGCCGGTGGTGTCCTCGATCTTGAGTTGCGGACGATTATCGTTGTGCACCAGAAGTATGACTTGACCGGCATAGATCCGTTGCGGGTTCTTGATCTGTTCCTGATTAAGTCGCCAGATCTCGGGCCAGCGATAGGGTTGCTTGAGGAACTTGGCGGAGATGTCCCATAGGGTATCGCCGGGAACGACGACGTGCCGGTCAGGCGCGCCGTCCGCCAACTCCAGCGCTGGAGGTACCTGCGCCAGGGCCGGGGAGCCCGAGAATGCCATCATCAGACTTGAATAAGTCAGAAACAGCACAGATATAATGTTGGTGCGTTTAGTCATCGTAGTCCCTCGCCGGACATGCAAGCGATTCCGCCCGCGCCGGATACCAGGCGTGCAGCGGCTTGGAGTCCCCCAGGGGACCATCGGATGCAGTGATGCATGGGATTTTGCATGTAATGGCCTAATTCAGCAATAATTTCACTGTTATATTTTAATTCGCAGGCATTATGGCGCAACTATCCATCCTTTGTTATCCCGATCCGCGCTTGCACACCAAGGCGGCAAGAATCGATCGCGTCGATGACGCCATGCGTCAACTTGCCGCCGACATGGCCGAGACCATGTATGCCGCACCCGGCGTCGGCTTGGCGGCGACTCAGGTCGATCGGCACGTCCAGTTGATCGTCCTCGACGTTTCCGAGGACAAATCCAGGCTGCTCACCTTGATCAACCCCGAGATACTCGACCGTGCCGGCGAGTGCGAGGGCGAAGAGGGCTGCCTGTCGGTGCCGGGCGTGTATGAGAGCGTAACCCGCAGCGCCTGGGTGCGGGTGCGCGCCCTCGACTTGCAGGGCCAGGCATTCGAGCTGGAGGCCGACGACCTCCTGGCGGTGTGCATCCAGCACGAAATGGATCACCTGCAGGGCAAGGTTTTTGTCGAATACCTTTCGCGCCTCAAGCAGACGCGCATTAAAAGCAAGCTCGGCAAGCTTATCAAGAAGACCAGGCACGAGCGAGTCACCGCCTGATGAAGGTGATTTTCGCCGGCACCCCGGAATTCGCCGCCGCGGCGCTGCAGGCCATCCTGGATGCCGGGCACAGCGTAGCCCTGGTGCTGACACAGCCGGATCGCCCCGCCGGGCGCGGCATGCAGTTGCAGCCCAGCGCCGTCAAGCGACTGG
This sequence comes from uncultured Sterolibacterium sp., assembly GCA_964360125.1. Lineage (GTDB taxonomy): Bacteria > Pseudomonadota > Gammaproteobacteria > Burkholderiales > Rhodocyclaceae > JACRAR01. The sequence goes on along the minus strand of CAYHXK010000273.1, from coordinate 1,963 downwards.
CGCTGAAGTACCGGCTGGCTGTTTATCAGCCAACTGGTCTGAAAGATCCGGCCAGCCATGCAAAGATACGTCAAGCGGGCGCGGATGCGATGGTGGTCGCCGCCTACGGCCTGATCCTGCCGCAAGCCGTGCTCGACTTGCCGCGTCTCGGCTGCCTCAACATCCACGCCTCCTTGTTGCCGCGCTGGCGCGGCGCGGCGCCGATCCAGCGGGCCATCGAGGCCGGCGACCGGGAAACCGGCATCACCATCATGCAGATGGATGCCGGGCTGGACACCGGCGCCATGCTGTTGGGACGCGCCTTGCCGATTGCCCCGGATGACAATGCCGCCACTTTGCACGACAAGCTGGCACAACTCGGCGCGGAATTGATCGTGGAGGCGCTGGGCAAGCTTGAAACCCTGACGCCGACGCAACAGCCTGACGAGGGCGCGACTTATGCCGCCAAGATCGCCAAGAGCGAGGCAACGCTCGACTGGCGGCGTCCGGCGCTCGAACTGGAGCGCCAGGTGCGCGCTTTCAATCCGTTTCCGGGCGCCGGTGCGACGCTGAACGCCACGCCGCTGAAAGTCTGGCGCGCCTCTCCCGCCGCCGGCGCTGGCGAACCCGGCACGGTGCTGGCGGTGGGCGACGAAGGCATTGTCGTCGCCTGCGGCAGCGGCGCGCTGCGACTTGAGGAACTGCAAAGACCAGGCGGCAGGCGCCTGCCGGTGCGCGACTGGCTGAATGGTTTTACGGTGTCGGCCGGCGCGCGTTTCGAACGCGGCACCAATTGAATTTTTCCGTTCCTCCCCCATCTAACCGCAACCAATCGCGTTGCTAAGAGGAACACCCCATGCTCGGAAACTGGCTTAAGACGACCATCCTGATGGCGGCAATCGTCGCCCTGTTCGGCGCCATCGGCGCCATGCTCGGCGGCGCCAACGGCATGCTGCTGGCCTTGCTGTTGGGCGGCGCCATGAATATTTTCGCCTACTGGTTCTCCGACAGCATGGTGCTGAAAATGTATAACGCACAGCAGGTGGACCAGGCTTCCTCGCCCTATCTCTACAACATGGTCCAGGATCTCGCCGGCCGTGCCGGCCTTCCGATGCCCCGCGTATACATCATCGACGAAGCGCAGCCGAACGCCTTCGCCACCGGCCGCAATCCAGAACATGCCGCGGTCGCCGCCACCAGCGGCATTTTGCACCTGCTCTCGGCGCGCGAGTTGCGCGGCGTGATGGCGCACGAGCTGGCGCATGTGCAGCATCGCGACATTCTGCTCTCGACGATTTCCGCAACCATGGCCGGGGCCATCTCGGCGCTGGCCAACTTCGCCATGTTCTTCGGCGGCCGCGGCGAGAGCGGCCGGCCGGCGAATCCGCTGGCCGGCATCCTGGTGATGCTGCTCGCGCCGCTCGCCGCCAGCCTGATCCAGATGGCCATCTCGCGAGCCCGAGAGTTCGAGGCGGATCGCGGCGGCGCCGAATTCTGCGGCGATCCCAACGCGCTCGCCGATGCCTTGATCAAGATCGATGCCTATGCCCGCGGGATCCCAATGGCGCCTGCCGAGGCACACCCGGAAACGGCGCAAATGATGATCATGAATCCGCTCTCCGGGGGAGGAATTGCCGGACTGTTCTCGACCCATCCACCGACCGAGGAGCGTGTCGCCCGCTTGCGGGAAATGGCTTGAGTCAATTGCCGCAGGACGGGATTTCTCCTCGAACAGGCGAATAATCGGCAGGCGGATCGGCGGATTTGTTACGATGTACGCCGATGAAGCCCGCCAACCGCTTTTCCTCCGCACTCCCCCCCGACTCCCTGGGCTTTGCCCTGATCCGCGCGGCGGAAGTGGTTGCTGCCGTGATTGCGGGTAGAAGTTTGGACACGGCACTCGCAGCTTGCTGGAATACGCATGCGCGCGAGCTTTCGCCGTCACAGCGCGGCGCCGTGCAGGATCTGGCTTACGGCACCCTGC
>CAYHXK010000272.1:0-4126 GCA_964360125.1 uncultured Sterolibacterium sp. | reverse complement strand
GTGCTCTTCCGATCTTGTCGGACGGGAAACTTTCTTCCGCAGTCACCTGCCCGGCCTGCCAGAAATAGGCGGACAGCCGGTTTGCATCGAGATACAGGAGGCGGCGTTGCGGCATGAATGGTCGTCGTGGCTGGTTGCGTCGAGGGGGTTTCCGGATTTACGTTTTGAGCTTGGCGATGATGTCGTAGATCGGCCCCAGCACGGCGATCATAACCCAGCCCAGGATCAGGCCGACGATCATGGTCATGGCCGGTTCGATCATGGTTTGCACGCGCTCGATCGATTCCTTGACGTCGCGATTATAGAAATAACCGACGTTGATCAGCGCCTTATCGAGCCCGCCGGTATTTTCGCCGACGCGCAGCATGCGGATCACCAGGGGGGGGAAGAGTTGAATGTCTTCGAAGGCGGCGGTGACGTTCTTCCCATCCGCAATCAACTGTCCGGCGCGCTTCAGACCATCCCGGATGACGACATTGCCGACGACGTTCTCGGTGGTTTGAATCGAGTCGATGATGGAAATGCCCGAGGCGTAGAGCATGGCGAACACGCTGGAGAAACGGGAGAGGATGATCTTGCGCAGGATATCGCCGATGTAGGGTATGGATAGCTTGAAGCCGTCGAAGCGATAACGCGCCACCGAATTGGTGCGCACGGCGATGACGAGAATAATGGCGAGCAAGACCGGGACGAAAATGATTACATACCAGAAATTGACGAAGAAATCGGAGGTAGCCATCAGCACCTTGGTCTGCAACGGCAGTTCCTGGCCCATGTTCTTGATGAATCCGGCCATTTTCGGCACCAGGTAGATCATCATGAAAAAAGTGACGCCGACCACCACTACGCCGAGAAAAGCCGGGTACATGACGAGTTTTTTGGTTTGCGAGGCCAGTTCGTCCTGCCACTTGAGCGAGTCGACCAGGTTCTGCAGCACCCCCGGCAGGTTGCCGGAATCCTCGCCGGCGCGCACCAGGCTGATGAACACCTCGTCGAAAGTGCGCGGATGTTCGAGCATGGACTGCGACAAGGTCTTGCCGCCTTCGATGCTTTCAATCATCCCGGCGATCACTTCCTTGAAATGCGGGTGCGACAAGCTGTCGCGCAGGTCGGTCAGGCCTTCGAGTATGGGCACGCCGGCGCGCGTCAGCTGCTCGAGGTGGAAGCAGAAATTGATCAGTTCGCGGCGCGGAACCTTGGCGCTTTGCAGCAGGCCGCCCTGCTTGACCGGGTCGCCGTGGATGAAGTCGAGGTCGATGCGCTTCAGGCGCATTTCGAGGTCGATCAGGTTGGCGGCCTCCATCTGGCCTTTGACCGTGCGTCCGAGCGGATTCATCGCCTTGTAGGCGAACAGCATTACATGCGCTCCGTCAGGTCGACCACGCGCACCACTTCTTCCAGCGAGGTCGTGCCGTCGCGCACGCGGCGCAGGCCGTCTTCGGCGAGCGGCCGGAATCCCTTGGCCAGCGCAGCGTTGCGAATTTCGCGGACGGTGGCGCGGCGGGCGATCAATTCGTCGATGTCGCCATCCAGACGCAGCAGTTCCATGATCGCGACCCGTCCTCGGTATCCCTGATAGCCGCAGGTTTCGCAGCCGGCCGACCGGTAAATGATGGGCGCGGGTTGTCGCTTGTCATGACCGAGCAGGCGGCATTCGTGCTCCTCGGCCGGGTAGGGCCGGCGGCATTTGGTGCACAGCTTGCGCAGCAGACGCTGGGCGATTACGCCGATGATATTGCCGGCCAGGATGTCGGGCAGGATGCCGATATCCTGGAGGCGCGGAATCACGCCGATGGCGGAGTTGGTGTGCAGCGTCGAATACACCTGGTGGCCGGTCATGGCGGCGCGGAAGGCCATTTCCGCGGTTTCCGCGTCGCGGATTTCGCCGACCAGGATCACGTCCGGATCCTGCCGCATCATCGAGCGGATGCCGTTGGCGAAATCGAGCTTGGCGGCCTCCGCCACCGAGGTCTGGCGGATCAGTGCCATCGGGTATTCGACCGGGTCTTCGAGGGTCATCACGTTGATGCTTTCCTCGTTGATGTGGTTCAGCACCGAATACAGCGTGGTGGTCTTGCCGCTACCGGTGGGCCCGGTGACCAGGATGATGCCTTCGGGCCGGGCGATCATCTTCTTGAGCATTTCCAGATGATGGTCGTCGAGACCGAGGCCATCGATCGGCACGATGCCTTTTTCCCGGTCGAGGATGCGCAGCACCACGTTTTCGCCGTGGATGGTCGGCTGCGCGGCGACGCGGAAATCCACGGCGCGGCCGCTGATGTTGAGGGAGATGCGGCCGTCTTGCGGGGCGCGGGTCTCGGCGATGTTCATGCCGCCCATCACCTTGAGGCGCACCGTCATGGCCGGCCAGTAGGATTTATGCAGGGCGCGGATTTGGCGCAGGATGCCGTCGATGCGGTAACGTATGCGCAGGAAGCTGGCCTCCGGCTCGAAATGGATATCCGAGACTTCGCGCTTGACGGCGTCGGTCAGCAAGGCATCCACCAGACGCACCACCGGCTGGCTGTATTCGTCGACAGAGGCGGCAATGCTGCGATAGTCGATTTCGCCGGTCTCGATCTCATTGAGGATCCCGTCTATCGACAGTTCGTGGCCGTAATACAGATCGATGGCGCGGGCGATTTCCGATTCGCCGGCGAGCAGCGTCTCGATCTGCAGTTCCCGGGTGGTCAGCGAACGCAGACGATCCAGCGCGATGATGTCATTCAGGTCGGTGATGGCCACCGTCAGGCGGTTTAACTCTGCGTTGTAGTCGAGCGGCAGCAGTTTGTGGCGCTTGGCCAGTTCGTGGGAGACCAGGCGCAGCGCGGCCGGGTCGATGATGGCATTGGAAAGGTCGATCGATTTCTTGCCGAGCGATTCGCTCAGCGCATCGCGCAGGGTGGTTTCGGAAACGAAGCCCAGGCCGACCAGCAGCTTGCCGATCGGCTGGTGCGACTTCATCTGCTCCAGCAGCGCGATGCGCAACTGGTCCTCGCTGATGACGCCATGGGAGATCAGCAATTGGCCGATCGGTTGCCTGGTATGGGTAGGTGAATTCATTCCGTGGCTATTCTCCGGCAGCGTCAGGATGCCGGCAACAGCATATTCAAGGTTGCAGTTCGCGCAGGCGAGCGCCGACTTGCGCCTTGTCGAAACTTGCCGGGCGATTTGCCGCTGCAGCCAAGGCTTGGAGGTAATACTGCTGCGCGAGTTTGTGGCTGTTGATTCGATCCAGGCTGACGGCCAGGTTGAACAGGATGTCGGGATTATCGGGTTCGGCCCGGGTGGCATTGAAAAAGGCCGATTGTGCCTCGTTCCAGCGGTTCTGGCCGGCGTAGAGACTGCCCAAGGCAGCATTCAGGAAGGGCAGATCGGGTTGCGCGGCGAGCAGGATTTTCAGCCGTGTCTCCGCTTGCAACGGATCCACTTGGCCCTTCAGGCCGATCAGGCCGGCCTGGGCCAGGGCGTCTTGCGGATCGGCTTCGATGGCGCGCAAGTAGTATTCCCCCGCACTTTCGGCATGTCCCTGGCGCAGGCTGAGAGCAGCCATGCCGTGCAAAGCATCGATATTCCTGGCATCGGATTCCAGTACTTGCCGGTATTCATCATTCGCGGCGGCGAAATTGCCGGCCATGTAGGCTGCATAGCCGCGCGCCAGTGCAGGGTTCAGCGGGAGCCTGGCCGTGGAGACGCGGATCGGGCTGGGCGGGGCCTGGGCGCCGGCCGCAAACGCCGCGGTGGCAACCGGAACCGGCGCAGACGCTTGCGGCGGTAGAGGAGGCGCTTCGGGCTTGGCCGGTGCTTCGGCTTGAAGCGGCGATGCAGCAGCCGGTAGGGCGGGTTGCACCGGCGGCGCCGGGGCGGTTGCCGTCGGCGCGGCCCAGCGAGGCCCGTTGCCGGGTTGGAGTTGCAGCCAGAAATAGCCGCCGATGCCGAAAGAAGCCACCAGCGTCAGCAGACCGATGGCAATCGCGAAAGTCTTTTTTGAAGTTGGAGGACGTGTCTGTTTCGCGGCGAACAGGTTTTGTGCCGCTTCGCGTTCGTTGCTGCCGGCTGCCTGGGGGGAAGCGGCAGGAGAGGGTGCGGCAACGGCAACAGGCGGCGGCGGGCGGGCTTCGGCGAG
>CAYHXK010000271.1:0-4132 GCA_964360125.1 uncultured Sterolibacterium sp. | reverse complement strand
CCCGTGTCTTTCTCGATACGCTGCTGGAGGAGAAGGCGGTGCGCCGCCACGAAGCCTTCATCGCCGTGATCGGCATGCGTGTCGATGCGCGCACCCGCGCATCGCACGAACTGGAACGTTTTCTGGCCGACCTGGGGCAGCCTGTGCTGACCTGTTTGCGCGATACGCAGAATTACGTGCAGGCGGCCGCCCATGGCCTGACGATTTTCGATTTCCCCCCTTCGCGCGCCGAGAAGGATTGGGAACAGTGGCAGCCGATTTTCGACTGGGCCGCCCGCCCCCTGACTTGAGGAGGCTTGCATGATCCAGTTGCGCATGGGAGATGCACGCGGCCATGCCGACCATGGCTGGCTGCGCAGCCATCACAGCTTTTCCTTCGCCGATTATCACGATCCAGCCGAGATGGGCTGGGGACCATTGCGCGTGATCAACGAGGATTTCATCGCCGCCGGCATGGGCTTCGGCCAGCACGGCCATCGCGACATGGAAATTATCACCTACCTGCTGGCCGGACCTTTGCGGCACCAGGACAGCATGGGCAACGGCGCCACCTTCCGGCGTCCCGAAGTGCAGCGCATGAGCGCCGGCAAGGGGGTGCTGCACAGCGAGTTGAATGCCTCCGCCAGTGAGGAAGTGCACCTCCTGCAGATCTGGATCGAGCCCGACGTGCGCGGCATCCCGCCCGAGTACCAGCAGCAGGTGTTTTCCGATGCCGACAAGCGCGACCGCTGGTGCCTGATCGCTTCGCCCGATGGCGCTGCATCCAGCCTGAAGATTCATCAGAATGCGCGTCTCTTTGCCAGCCTGCCGAGCGCCGGGAAATCCCTGACGCAAGCTCTGGCGCCCGACCGTCGTGCCTATCTGCATCTGATTCGGGGCGAGCTTACGTTGAACAAGCTCAAATTATGCGGCGGCGACGCCGCCAAGATTGCCGGCGAGACGGCGCTGGAAATTGTCGCCAACACCGACGCCGAGTTTCTGCTGTTCGATCTGCCCTGATCGACGCCGATGATCTAATCCACCAGCCGCAGCAGACCTTCCGCCAAGGCGTCGAAAACCCGCTGGATGCGCAGGCTGCCGCGCAGTTCGCGGTGCACGGTGAGCCATACCGGCATCGGCGCCAGCATTTTCTTCGGCAATACCGAGCGCATCTCCGGCCAGCGTTTTGCCGTCGCGCAGGAAGCAAAGCCGATGCCCACGCCCGCCAGGGCGGCCTGCCAGTCTACGATGTGATTGTCGCAGCGGAAGCCGAAAAATTCTCGATTCACCGGAATCCCCGCCTTGCGGAAGCCGCGCAGCAGCAAATCGGTGCTGTCATAGCCGATCCAGTCATAGTCTTGCAGACGCTTGAGGTCCAGCTTGCCGCCCACTCGCGCCAGATACTCGGCGTGGGCGTAGGCGCCCATGCTCAGTTCGCCGATGCGTCGCGCGATCAGGCCCGCTTGACTGGGGCGGGCGTGGCGGATGGCGATATCGGCCTGCCGTTCCAGCAGATTCTCGATGCGATTCGAGGCCACCAGCTCGATCTGGATTTCCGGCTGAGCCTGCCGCAGCCCGGCCAGGATCTCCGGCAGCAAATAGGCCGAAGTCATCTCGCTGGCGGTGAGGCGCACCGTGCCGGCCAGTTGCTGGCTCTGTCCCAGGGCGGCCAAAGACAGCGCTTGCGCCGCCATCTGCATGCGCCGCGCCGGTTCAACCAATGCCTCGCCCGCCGGGGTGAGGCGCAGTCCGCGCGCCACGCGCTCGAACAGGGCCGCGCCGACGCGCTGCTCCAGTTCGCCGATCTGGCGGCTGAGGGTCGGCTGGCTGGCGGCCAGGATTCTGGCCGCCCCGGTCAGCGAGCCGCTTTCAACCACCGCCAGGAAAGCCCGGATCAGGTTCCAGTCGAAGGACCGGGCAGTCGGCGAGGAGGTCGGCAAGCTATTCATTCATGGATACGTTACATCAAGATATGCGGATTGTGCCACAGCGGCAACTCCGCAAGAATGTTTCCGCCTATCCGCCATGAATCATTTTCCGGAGCACTCCATGACTACTTCAATTCCAACGGTATTAATCCTCGGCGCGCAGGGACGCCTAGGCCAGGCAGTCACGGCGGCGTTTGCCGCGGCGGGCTGGCATGTCCGGGGACAATCGCGGCGTCCGGAGGCACGTTGGCCGGCAGGGGTGGAGAGTGTGCTGTGCGACGCGCTGCGACAGGAAGAGGTGATGCGCGCGGCAAGAGGGGTAGAGGTGATCGTCAACGCCCTCAATCCGCTGTATACCGAATGGGAGCGCTTGGCGCGACCGCTGGCGGCCAGTGCCCTGGCCGCGGCGGAAACCAGCGGAGCGACGCTGATGTTTCCGGGCAACGTCTACAACTTCGGCAAGCATTTGCCGCCGCGACTGGCTGCCGCTACGCCGGAAATCGCGGACACTCCCAAGGCGCGCATCCGCATCGAAATCGAGCGGCAGATGCAAGCTGCCGCGTTGCGCGGGGTGAACAGCGTGGTGGTGCGCGCCGGAGATTTTTTCGGCGGGACTGGGCGCGGCGCGTGGTTCGACCTGGTGATCGCCAAGTCGCTGGCCAAGGGCAAGCTGGTGTACCCCGGCCCCATCGATCTGGTGCACGCCTGGGCGTATCTGCCCGATCTGGCCCAGGTTTTCGTGTGTTTGGCCGAGCGGCGCGGAGAACTGCAGGGTGCGCAAGGCTTCCACTTCGGCGGGCATGCCGTTACCGGTGCAGAACTGCATAAGGCGCTGGAGCAGGCTTGCGGACGCACGCTAAAACTGGGCAATCTTCCGTGGAGCATTATCGGATTGATGGCGCCGTTTGCGCCGCTGATGAAAGCCACCCTGGAAATGCGCTACCTGTGGCAGCGCCCGCATGCACTGGAGGATGGCCCGCTGCGCGCGCTGCTGGGAAAGCTTCCGCACACGCCCTTGCCCGAGGCCTTGGCGAAGGCGCTGGCGGATCTGCAACAAAACCCATAAGCGATCAGTCGATCGGCGGGCCAGGGAGTAAAATATGCGTCTATGTCCTCCCCGCGCCTTCCGCAATTCGCCCATCTCCGCCTGCATAGCGAATATTCGATCAGCGACGGCATCGTCCGGCTCGATGCCGCGGTATCCCGTGCCGCGGCGGAGGCGATGCCGGCACTGGCGCTGACCGATCTCGCCAATCTCTTCGGTGCGGTCAAGTTCTACAGCGCGGCACGCGGCGCAGGCGTCAAGGCCATCGTCGGTTGCGATGTGTGGGTGGCGGAGGGCGTCGCCGATAACGGGTCGCGCGACTGCTGTGCCCGCCTGTTGCTGCTGGTGAAGAATCGCGCCGGTTACCTGCGCCTGTGCGAACTGCTCACCGCCGCCTATCTGGGACCGCGCCGCCATGGCCGCGCCGAGATCAGTCGCGCCGATCTCGGCCGTGGCGACAATGCCGGCCTGATCGCCTTGTCGGGGGCGCATCTGGGCGATGTCGGGCAACTGCTGCTGGCGGGGAAACAGGCGCAGGCAGAGACGCGCGCGCTCGAATGGGGGCAGATCTTCCCCGGAAATTTCTATCTCGAAGTGCAGCGTTTTGGCCAACCGCAGGCCGAAGCGCTGGTGTCGTTGAGCGTTGCGCTCGCCGGCCGGCTGCAGTTGCCGCTGGTGGCGACGCACCCGGTGCAGTTCATGGAGCGGGACGACTTCAAGGCGCACGAGGCGCGCGTCTGCATCGCCGAAGGCTATGTACTGGCCGATACGCGGCGACCCAAGCAATTCACCGCGGAACAGTATTTCAAGTCGCAGGCGGAAATGGCCGAATTGTTCGCCGACCTGCCGGAAGCGCTGGAAAATTCGGTCGAGATCGCGCGGCGCTGCAATCTATCCATCGAGTTGGGCAATAACAGGCTGCCGCAATTTCCGACACCGCCGGGCGTGACCCTGGATGACTTCCTGGGTCAGCAAGCGATGCAAGGGCTGGAGTTGCGCCTGACGCAACTCTACCCGGATCTCGCCGTATGCGAGGCGAAGCGCCCGGAATATCTGGAGCGCCTGGCTTTCGAGATCGATACCATCCGCAAGATGGGCTACCCCGGCTACTTCCTGATCGTTGCAGACTTCATCAACTGGGCCAAGCACAACGGCGTGCCGGTCGGCCCCGGACGCGGCT
>CAYHXK010000270.1:0-4151 GCA_964360125.1 uncultured Sterolibacterium sp. | reverse complement strand
CCTTGATCTTGTCCACCACCTCCGTCCCTTCCACCACCTTGCCGAACACGCAATAGCCCCAGCCGTTGCTGTTGGGCGCGGTATGGTCGAGAAAGGCATTGTCGGCGACATTGATGAAGAATTGCGCGGTGGCCGAATGCGGGTCCGAGGTGCGCGCCATGGCGACGCTGTAGCACTCGTTCTTGAGGCCGTTGGCGGCTTCGTTCTTGATCGGCTCATTGCAGGGCTTCTGCTGCATGCCCGGCTCGAAGCCGCCGCCCTGGATCATGAAGCCTTTGATGACGCGATGGAACACGGTGTTGTCGTAATGGCCGGCCGCGGCGTAGGCGAGAAAGTTCTTCGCCGATTCCGGCGCTTTTTCGGCGTCGAGCTGGATGCCGATGACGCCGTGATTGGTGTGGAGTTTGATCATGAGGATTCCTTGAATGGATTGGTCGGCGTAGGCGGCCGGGGTTGGTTTGGAAGACGGCGCGAGGCTTATTTTTTCTCGGGCAGCAGTTTCACCGACTCGATCACCACGGCGGTGGTCGGCACGTTCTGGTGCGGGCCGGCGTTGCCGGTCTTCACCTTGGCGATTTTTTGGACCACGTCGAGCCCCTGGGCCACCTTGCCGAACACCGCATAGCCCCAGCCGTCGCGGCTGGGATAGTCGAGCGCAAGATTGTCGACCAGGTTGATGTAGAACTGCGCCGTCGCCGAATGCGGATCCGAAGTACGCGCCATGGCCAGGGCGCCGACGCCGTTCTTGAGGCCGTTCTTGGCTTCATTCTCGATCGGCGCGCGGGTTGCCTTCTCTTTCATGTCCGGCGTGAAGCCGCCGCCCTGGATCATGAAGCCGTCGATCACGCGGTGGAACACGGTGCCGTCGTAGAAGCCGTCCTTTGTGTATTGGAGGAAGTTGGCGACACTCTTGGGCGCCTTGTCGGCATACAGTTCGATGACGATGGCGCCTTGATTGGTTTTGATCTCGAGCATGGGATTGGCGGCGAAGGCATGCAGGTTGAAGAGCAGGCCGGCGGCCAGCAGAAATAGCTTTATCATGGATAACTCCGAAAGAGGAACTTGCGAGGCGGAAAAAAAGACTATCTTAACTTGAGCGGGCTTGCGCGAGGGATGGTGGATCAGCCCGCGCCCTCGTACACGATCTTCCAGCGCCCGTCTTCCTTTTGCCAGTACTGGCGCTTTTTCATGACATTGGAAAGATTGTTGCTGCGGTAGTCCTGGTCGAAAGTGACCACCGCCATGTCTTCCTTGCCCGGATTGCGAAACATGCTGATGTTGTCGGCGGCCACCTTGATCCAGCTCTTGCCGTTGCCGACCTGGCGCTTGCGATCGCCCCATTGGGCATAGTTCTGGCCGTCGGAGAGAAACTTCTGCGAGTAATGGCCAAGATATTTTTCCACATTCAGGCTTTCCCAGTCGGCGCGCCATTCCTCGATCTGCTTTTTGAGGGATTCGCGCTCGGCCTGCCAGTCGTCGAGCGACAGCCATTCGATGCTGTTGCTGATGATGACCGGCGTCAGGCCGATCTGCAGGTTCTTGGAAATCGCGTCGAGATCCTGGTTGGCCAGCACCACGCAACCGTCTGAGGCCTTGGGAGGACGCGAGAAGGTGTTGGAGGGCGTGCCATGCAGCCAGATGCCGTGGCCGTTGCGGCCCTGGCGCTTGTCCCACTCATTGGGGTAGCTGATGGGGAAGGCGCCGTTGCCGTAAAAATCGCCGAGCTTCTGCCGCGACAGGCTGCCGGTGACGTGATACACGCCAATCGGCGTTTTCTTGTCGCCCTCGCGCACCTTGTCGGTGCCGAGCTTGCCATGGGAAATATAGTAGTCGGCGACGAAATGCGGCGTGCCATTCTCATTCTGGTAGAGGTAGAGACGCGATTTCTGCGTATCCACGACGATGGCGTATTTCTGGTCGGCCCGCATCTGCAGCAGGTAGCGCGGCACATAGTTGGCCGGCGGCTTCTCGCGGTAGGCCTTGAGGCGGGCGATGGCTTCCTCGCGCAGGTCGGCCAGCTTGTCGAGCGGGGCGTTGGCGATGTTGCCGAAGGCCTGGATGGGTCGGCTGCGCGCCAGCAGCAGGTCGCCCTTGATGAGGTTGGCGAGATGGAAATTCGGGTAGGCCTTGACCAGCGCCTCGACTTCCTGCAAGGCGACATCCAGCCGATTTTGCTCGATTTGCTCGAAGACGCGTGCCAGCAGAGGCTCCGGGCCGGCATCGGAATAGCGCGCGGGGGGCGAATTGGCGGCGGCCAGCGGGCCGCACAGCAACAGGCAGGCGGTTGCCGCGAACGCCAGGCGAAGCCGCAAGGGGGCTGTCATGGTCCGCATCAGTGACCGATGCGCTCTTGCTGGATCAGCCACTTGCCGTCCTGCCTGACCAGCACCAGCACCTTGTTGCTGCTGGTCTTGAGCGAGGCGGAGCGGTAGTGTTGGCGGAATTTGACGGTCGCGCGCTCGGCATTTTCCGGCGTTACGCGCAGATTTTCGATGCCGACCTGGATGCTGCCCGGCTTGGAGACGCGTTTGGCGCGCTCGGCTTCCCAGGCGGCGCGGGGTTCGCCGCCGGGTGTCTGGAAATCCTTGGCGTAGTAGCCAAGGTAGGCCTTGACGTTTTTCTTCGACCAGGCTGCGGTCCAGGCTTCGATGGTTTTGCCGATTTCGCCGGCGGCGTCGCCGGCAGCAGGCTTGGACTTGGCCTCGGTCGCCGCTGCAGGGCTGGCCGCGGCCGCCGTGGGCGGAATCGCCGCAGCCTGCGTGGGCTTGGCTTCTGCCGGCTTGGCTTCGACCGGCTTGGTTTCCGGCTGTGCCGGCGCGAGCGCCACACTGGCCGGTTTTCCGGCAGGCAGGCCAACCGCTGGGCGGGACGAGGTTGTCATCAGGTCGCGTATCATTGACAGCTTGGTCTGCGCGCTGGCGTTGGAGGAGTCGATCTGCAGCGCCTTGTCGTAGGCCTGGCTGGCCATGCGGGCATAAATGTCGCCGAGGTTCTCGTGCGCCGTGGCGTAGGAGGGATGAGTGCGGATCGCCATTTCCAGCGCCTGCTTGGCTTTGTCATACTGCTTCTGCTGGGCGAAAATGACCGCGAGGTTGTTGTAGGGCTCGGGCAGTTCGGGGAAATCCTCGGTGAGCTTGGTGAACACGGAGATGGCTTCCGCAGTGCGGTTCAATTCGGTGAGGATCACCCCCTTGAGGAAGCGACCCTGGGCATCCTTGGGCTTGCCGGACAGGTATTTATCGGTTTTTTCCAGCGCCTGGGCCTGTTGCCCCTGTTTCAGGAGCTTGCCGATTTCCTGCAGCGTTTCGGCCAGCGCCGGCGGGGCGAGCGAAAACAGGACGGCGGAGGCGAGCGCGGCAAGGATTGCCCTGAGCGGGGAGCGGCAAACAGTCATGTTATAATTTTATCTGTTGAAAAAACGTTAAAGAAGGCGAATAAGGCCAATTAAGAGGCGCTATTCTAACAACAAGCCGGCGCTATTCACAATCTCCGCCGCTCCAGCAGCGACGGACGCCGGGGCCTCCCTGCAAGCCACCCCGCTGACCACCCATGCTGAAAATCTACAACTCCCTGGCGCGCGACAAACAGACCTTCGTCCCGATCAACCCCGGCCAGGTGCGCATGTATGTCTGCGGCATGACGGTGTATGACGATTGCCATCTCGGCCACGCCCGCATGCTGTTGTCGTTTGACATGGTATACCGCTGGCTCAAGTCCTCCGGCTATGCCGTCACCTATGTGCGCAACATCACCGACGTCGATGACAAGATCATCGCCCGCGCCGCGGAAAACCGCGAGAGCATCGGCGAATTGACGCAGCGCATGGTCGACCACCTGCACCGCGACACCGGGCGGCTGTTGATGCTGCCGCCGACCCATGAGCCGCGCGCCACCGAGCATGTGCCGGGGATGGTGAAAATGATCGAGCAGCTGATCGCCAACGGCCTGGCCTATCCGGCGGCCAACGGCGACGTGTATTACGCCGTGGCGAAGTTCCCCGGTTACGGCAAGCTCTCCGGCAAATCGCTGGCCGACCTGCGCGCCGGCGAGCGCATCGAGATCGACCCGCACAAGCGCGACCCGCTCGACTTTGTGCTGTGGAAAGCCGCCAAGCCCGGCGAGACGTCCTGGCCTTCGCCCTGGGGCGACGG
>CAYHXK010000269.1:1399-4160 GCA_964360125.1 uncultured Sterolibacterium sp. | reverse complement strand
GGCAAGAAAGGGGCCGCCGCGACTCAGCAGGCGAAATCCGTCGGGAATGGGGAGCGGGTCGGTCATGGGTTTTCGCAAGTTGAATTGTGAAAATTGTGGATCATGGCCAGCCATCGTTCATGCCGAGGCAGTCGATGAATTGGCGTTCACGCCGCCAGCAAGGAATCGCTGAAGCAGCCGAGGTGATGGTCGGCGTCGCCAAAGGTGGCGTTGATCATGGTCAGGCGCTTGAAGTAGTGGCTGACGTTGAGTTCGTCCACCACCCCCATGCCGCCATGCAGTTGCACCGCCGACTGGCCTACGCTGCGCGCCGACTGGCCGACATAGGCCTTGGCGGCGGCGATGGCGCGCCGGCGTTGCGCGGTATCGGCGGAATCGGCGCGCACCGCCGCCAGGGTTGCCATGGAACGCGCCTGCTCGGTGGCGATCAGCATATCCACCATGCGGTGTTGCAATGCCTGAAAGCGGCCGATCGGCTGGCCGAACTGCTGGCGCGTCTTGATGTATTCGAGCGTCGCCTCGTTGAGCGCCGCCATGGCGCCGACAGCCTCGGCGCACAGGGCGGCGATGGCATAGTCGAGCGCGCGTTCGATGCTGGGGAGTGCCGCATCCTGCGTGCCGAGCAGGGCATCTTGGCCGACGCGGACTTTGTCGAGTTGGATATCGGCGGCGCGGGCGCCGTCCTGGGTCCGGTAGCTGCGCAGCGCCAAGCCGGGCGCGTCACGCGCGACGATGAACAGGGAAATGCCTTCCCGGTCGCGCGGGTTGCCGCTGGTTCTGGCGGAAACGATCAGCTGGTCGGCGCCGCCGCCGCCGAGCACCACCGCCTTGGCGCCATTGAGCAGGTAAGCGTCGCCGTCGCGCTGGGCAGTGGTGGCGACATGCTGCAGTTCATAGCGGCCCTGCGGCTCGTAATGCGCCAGTGCCATGAATATTTCCCCGCCGGCGATGGCCGGCAGCAGGGCTTCCTGCTGTGTCCGACTGCCGGCGTCGCGAATCAGCCCGCCGGCCAGGATCACGGTGGCGAGGTAGGGTTCCAGCACCAGGCCGCGCCCCAGCATCTCCATGATCAGCATGGTGTCGACGGCGCTGCCACCGGCGGCAGTGATGCCGCCGAATTCTTCCGGAAACGGCAGGGCGAGTATCCCCAGGTCGGCGAACTGGCGCCAGTGGGCGCGGCTAAACCCCTCCGCGGAGCCGGCCAGCGCGCGCCGCTGTGCGAAACCATAGTCCTTGGCGATGAAGCGGCGCAGGGTATCCTGCAGGGCGAGTTGCTCTTCGGTGTAGTTGAAGTCCATGGGTTTGTCCTGATTTGCCCTGTTGTGCTCAGAGTCCGAGGATCATCTGGGCGATGATGTTTTTCTGGATCTCGTTGGAGCCGCCGTAAATCGTCGTCTTGCGGAAGTTGAAATAGTGGCCTGTCAGCGGTGCGACATAGTCGGCGCCGACCGGCTCGCCGCGCCAGTCGGCATCGAGTGCTTCGGGCAGCCAGGGCAGGGCGTAATGGCCCAGCGCCTGCATCATCAGTTCTGACAGCATCTGCTGGATTTCCGAACCCTTGATCTTGAGTATCGAGGCTTCCGGTCCCGGCGCTTGCTTCTTGCCTTCGGCGGAGAGCACGCGCAGGTTGGTGATTTCCAGCGCCATCAGTTCCAGCTCGACCTGGGCGATCCTGTCGCGAAAGCGTTGATCCTCGATCAACGCCCGGCCGTTGGAGGTTTCGCTGCGGGCAATGGCCTTGAGACGTTTCAGTTCCCGTTTGGAACGTCCGATCCCGGCGATGCCGGTGCGTTCGTGGCCGAGCAGGAATTTGGCGTAAGTCCAGCCCTTGTTCTCCTGGCCGACGAGGTTGTGCACCGGCACCTTGACGTCCTCGAACCAGACCTCGTTGATCTCGTGTTCGCCGTCCAGCATGATGATCGGCCTGACCGTGATGCCCGGCGTCCGCATATCGATCAGCAGGAAGGAGATGCCTTCCTGCTGGCGTCCTTCGCTGCCGGTGCGTACCAGGCAGAAGATCCAGTTGGCGTGCTGGCCGAGCGTGTTCCAGGTCTTCTGGCCGTTGACCAGGTAATGCTCGCCTTCGCTTGTGGCAGTCCGCACGGCGCTCATTTTCAGCGAGGCCAGGTCGGAGCCGGAGCCGGGCTCGGAATAGCCTTGACACCACCAATCCGTGCCATCGACGATGCGCGGCAGGAAATACGCCTGCTGCGACGGGTTGCCGAAAGCCATGATGACCGGCGCCACCATGCGCAGGCCGAAAGGGAGTTGCAGAGGCGCGCCGGCGTCGGAGCATTCTTCGTCGAAAATGTGCTGCTGCACGGGACTCCAGCCGGTGCCGCCGAATTCCTTGGGCCACATCGGTGCGCCCCAGCCTTGCTGGTGGAGAATTTTTTGCCAGCGCAGGAAATCTTCCTTGACCAGCCGCTTGCCCTGATGCACTTTGTCGCTGAGATCGGCCGGCAGCTTGGCGTCCAGGAAGCTACGCACTTCGGCGCGGAAGGCCAGTTCTTCAGGAGAGAAATTGAGATCCATGGGTTTTCCGGGGAAGAGATTCTTGAAGTTAATTTCGCACTGCGAAACGATGTTTTGCAAATGTGATTAGAATACGTTAAATGTTTTTATGCGGCAAGTTCAGGCCCTCTCGTACACCAGAAACAACTGCGGGCACCAGTAGGACATAATGTTTCTTCGCCGCTTCAATCAGGAGAAATCATGAGTACAGCAGCCTACGAAATTCGCGGCAATGTCGCCGTCATCA
>CAYHXK010000269.1:0-1299 GCA_964360125.1 uncultured Sterolibacterium sp. | reverse complement strand
GGAGAAATCATGAGTACAGCAGCCTACGAAATTCGCGGCAATGTCGCCGTCATCACCCTGGACAATCCTCCGGTCAACGGACTCAGCCACGCATTACGCACCACACTTGCCGCCGGCATTACCCGCGCCGACGACGCTGAGAGTATTCAGGCCATCGTCCTGATCGGCGCCGGCAAGGCCTTCTCGGGCGGCGCCGACATCACCGAGTTCAACAAGCCGGCGGCGTTCGCCGAGCCGACCCTGCACACCGTCATCAATTTCGTCGAGACCAGCGACAAGCCGGTGATCGCGGCGATCCATGCGGTGGCCATGGGCGGCGGCCTGGAACTGGCGCTGGCCTGCCATTTCCGCGTCGCCGCGCCGGGCGCCAAGATCGCCCTGCCGGAAGTCAAGCTGGGCCTGCTGCCGGGCGCCGGCGGCACCCAGCGGCTGCCGCGGGTGATCGGCGTCGAGGCGGCCTTGAACATGATCGTCTCCGGCGCCGACCTGCCTTCCGAGCAGCTCGCCAAGACCGCGCTGTTCGACCAGATGATCGAGGGCGACCTGCTGGAAGGCGCGCTGGCCTTCGCCGCCAAGGTGCTGGCCGAAAAGCGCCCGCTGAAACTGGTGCGCGATATGAAAATCGATTATCCGGGCCACCAGGCCTTCATGCAGTTCGCCCGCAACATGGTGAAGCCCGTCGCCGGGCCCTTCCCGGCGCCGTTGAAGTGCGTCGATGCCGTGGCCGCGGCGATCACCGCCAAGAATTTCGACGAGGGCCTGAAGGTCGAGCGCGAAGCCTTCCTGCACCTGATCCAGACGCCGGAATCGAAAGCGCTGCGCCACTTCTTCTTCGGCGAGCGGGCGGCCTCCAAGATCTCCGACGTTCCCGCGGACACGCCGCCGCGCAAGATCGAACGGGTCGGCGTGATCGGCGCCGGCACCATGGGCGGCGGCATCAGCATGAACTTCCTCAACGCCGGCATCCCGGTGACCATGCTGGAAATGAAGCAGGAGGCGCTCGACAAGGGCGTCGCCACCATCCGCAAGAACTACGAGAGCTCGCTGAAGAAAGGCAAGCTGACCCAGGAAAAGCTGGATGGCCGCATGGCGCTGCTCAAGCCCACGCTGTCCTATGACGACCTCAAGGACGCCGACCTGATCGTCGAGGCGGTGTTCGAGGAAATCGGCATCAAGGAGCAAGTGTTCAAGAAGCTGGATGAAATCGCCAAGCCCGGCGCGATCCTCGCCTCCAACACCTCGACGCTGGACGTGAACAGGATCGCCAATTTCACCAAGCGGCCGCAGGACGTGGTCGGC
>CAYHXK010000268.1:0-4205 GCA_964360125.1 uncultured Sterolibacterium sp. | reverse complement strand
ACCATCTACGAAGGCACCACCGGCATCCAGGCCAACGACCTGATCGGCCGCAAGATCGCCCGCGAAGGCGGCGCCACGCTCCAGGGCGTACTCGCCCTGATGCGCCAGACCGAGGCGGAACTCGGGCGGCAGGACGGCGCCGAGTTCGCGGTGATCAAAGATGCGCTGCACCAGGGCATCGCCGCCGTGGCGCAGGCCGCCGAATACATCGTCGCCAATTACGCCGGCGACATCCGTGGCGTGTCGGTCGGCGCGGTGCCTTTCCTCAAGTTGATGGGCATCGTCACAGGCGGCTGGCAGATGGCGCGCGCCGCGCTGGCGGCCCAGGCGAAGATCGCCGGCGGCGACGCCGACCCGTTCTATCCGGCCAAGCTCGTCACCGCGCGTTTCTATGCCGACCACGTGCTGTCGGCCGCGCCGTGTCTGGCCCATGCCGTGGTCAGGGGCGGCGCCGGCGCCATGACGCTGGCGGAGGAAATGCTATAGGCCTGGCTTGCTTATGAAAACGGGGGACGCGCCAGCGTCCCCCGTTTTACCTTCGGGAGGGTCTCGTCCATTCATTATCATTAGTTCGCGGCGCATTCGGGTTCTGCGTAACTATTCTTGATGACCAGGATTTCAGCGAATCGCTGGTGAAAAATGTCCACCAGGCGCGGGTCGAAATGTTTCCCTCGATTGCCGTCGATATATTCCATGGTTGCAGCCAATGTCCAGGCTTCCTTGTAGGGCCGCACCGAGGTGAGCGCGTCGAATACGTCGGCAATGGCGACGATGCGTCCCACCAGGGGAATCTCTTCCCCCTTCAAGTTGTTGGGATATCCGCCGCCATCCCATTTTTCATGGTGGCTCAAGGCAATGATGCTGGCCATTTTGAGCAATTCGGAATCGTCCCCGGAAAGTATTTCGGCGCCGATGGCGCTGTGGGTTTTCATGATCTCCCATTCGTGCGGATCGAGCTTGCCGGGCTTGAGCAGGATATGGTCGGGAATGCCGATCTTCCCGATATCGTGCATCGGGCTGGCGTTCAACAGCAATTCGCAATCCTCATTGGACATGCCCGAGGTCTCTCCCAGCAAGGTTGACATCTTGCTCATGCGGATGATGTGCAGGCCGGTTTCGTTGTCGCGGAATTCGGCCGCCCGGCCCAGGCGGCGCACGATCTGCAAGCGGGTATCGTAGAGTTCCCGGGTACGATCGCGCACCCGTTCTTCCAGCCACTGGTTACGCTCGCGTATGGATTTTTGGTACAGCTGCACCTGGACCAGGTTGCGTACTCTCGCCAGCAATTCCTCCACCACAAAAGGCTTGGTGATGTAATCGTGGGCGCCGCTCTGCAAGGCGCGCACCCGGTGCTCCTGCTCCAGTTGGGCAGTCACTATGAGTATGGGCGGCAGAAAATCGAGTCCGAGGGTTTGCAACTGTCGCATGACCTCGAAACCATCCAGGTGGGGCATGTTGAGGTCCAGAATGATGAGGTCGAAATCGTGCTTCCAAAACAGCTCCTGCACCTGACGGGGATCCGTGGTGGAGACCAGTTCGCGATAGCCAAAGGTCTGCAAGGTACGCTCCAGCAGCTTGACGTTGGCCGGCTCGTCATCCACGATCAGTATTGAAGCTGACAGGAGATTGACGGCCGCATGCAGCGGGTTGGCGGGTTTTAGCGATTTTTCATGCATCTTTGTTTATTCCATCGGGATTATTCAGGATACTGTAAACAGTCTGGATGACTTTATCGATATCCAGCGGCTTGGTCAAATACTCCGCGAAGCCAGCCGCCTTGCCCCGGGCCAGGTCCTGCGGCATGGCATTGGCGCTGATCGCCACCACCGGGATGCCGCGCGTCGCCGCCCCCTGGCGCAGGCGTTGCAACACTGCATAGCCGTCCATGTCGGGCAGGTTGATGTCCAGCAGGATCAGGTCGGGATGGTGCGTCCTGGCCAGCTCCAGCCCCGGGCCGGGTGCGTCGGCTTTGAGCAGGCGGATGTTCCGATGCCGCGCCAGGATGCGCTCCATCAGGCGCAGGTTGGCGGGGTTGTCCTCGATGAGCAGGACTTGCCACTGTCGCAGCTTGACGGGGTTGCTTGGCGATTCTTGGTGGACCGGAAGCGGGGAAAAAGCTTCTTCCGCATGGCCGTCGCTCAGCGGCAGGCGTATCCAGAAAGTGCTTCCCGATCCCGGCGAGCTTTCCACGCCGATCTCGCCATCCATCAGTTCCATCAGGTGCTTGCTTAGCACCAGTCCGATGCCGGTGCCCTCGACCCTGGTTTGATCGGCGTCGAGGCGTTCGAAAGCCATGAACAGGCGCGCCTGCTGTGCAGAGGAAATGCCTATGCCAGTGTCGTTGATGCGGATCTGCAGGGAAGTGCCGGTAGTCACGCAGGCGATGCTGACCGATCCCTGCTCCCGGTTGTACTTGACGGCATTGGACAGCAGGTTGAGCAGCACCTGCTTGAGCCGGGTCCGGTCCGCGCGTACCTGTTCGCAGCAATCCTGACGAGGCTCCACGACGCGGATGTTGCGCGCTTCGGCCTGGGGACGGATCAGCTTGAGGCAGTCTTCAATCAGCGGCATCAGTCGGACCGGTTCCTTGCTGATCGAAAACTTGCCGGATTCGATGCGCGCCAGGTCCAGTACTTCGTTGATCAGGTCCAGCAAATGCTGGCCGGCGTGCAATATCTCCCGCACATTGTCGCTTTCTTCCGACTCCTTCATCTTCAGGGCCAATAGCTGAGCGAATCCAAGAATGGCGTTGAGCGGCGTGCGGAGCTCGTGGCTCATGCGCGACAGGAATTCGGACTTCGCCAGGTTCGCCCTTTCGGCTTCCACCTTGGCTTCCAGCAACTGCTCCGTGCGCTGCTGGACGCGCACCTCAAGTTCCTCGTTGAGCCGCTGCATCGCGTCTTCGGCCTGCTTGCGCTCGGTGATATCGCGGACGATGGCAACGAAGCGATGCGGCTCGCCAACCGGTGCAATGTACTGCAGGAATAACTCCACAGCGATGTCGTGGCCGTCCTTGTGGCGATGGCGTGTCTCGAAACTGATGGAGGATGCGTCGCCGGCCACCATCGGCGCGACCAGCGCGCGGAAACGCTCCTCGTCGAAGTCCGGCTTGATGTCCAAGGGCCCCATGCGCATCAGTTCCGCTGCGCTGTAGCCCACTTGGAGGATCGCGCCCTGGTTGACATAAAAAAACCGCAGGGTGTCCGGGTCGAACATGAACACGCAGTCCTGGGTCAAATCCAGGGTGGTCTTGAATTGTCGAAGTTGCTTCCCTGCCTGCTTGCGCTCGGTGATGTCGAAGAAAGTCACCACCGCGCCGATCAACTCGCCGTCGCGGTACATCGGGTGCGACCAGTATTCCACCGGGAAGCTGCTGCCGTCGGCGCGCCAATGCACCTCGTCGTCGCAATGAGCGGCCTGACCCTGCAGTGTGGCAAGACGAATTCTGCATAGTTCCTTGGGATAGGCGCGCCCGTCCGGATAAGTGTGGTGGATCAGTTCATGGGTGCTCTTGCCGATCAGATCCTCCTGCTGCTCGTAGCCGAGCATGTGCAGACAGGCCAGGTTGACGAAGGCGCATATGCCGTCGATGTCGACGCCGTAGATCGCCTCGGAGGTGGAATCCAGCAGCAGCTCGATGTACTCGTTCTGTTTTTTCAATTGCCGTTGCTGTTCTCCGACGGCATCCGCCATGCGGTCGAAACTGCGCGACAGCAGCGCGACCTCGTCCCCGCCCGCCACGTTGCTGCGCACCAGCAGCTCACCCCTGGCAAAGCTGCGCGCCGCCTCGGAAACCTTTTCCAGTCGACGGGTCAGCGCGAAGCCGGTGGCCAGCCCCACCAGCGCAATGACGATCATGCCGCTAGAGGCAATCACCAGCGCAAGATTGCGCGTGCTTTGGTAAGCTTTCGTCAGCGCCTCGTCGGAAAACCTCACCGCCAGGGCGCCCAGCGTGCCGGCGGCGGTCTCGACCGGTTGCACCTGCCATCCCGCCTCGCCGGCCCGCACCACCCCGCTCATGCTGGCGCCGACGTCGGTCACATTGCTGCCTGCCACGACACGCCCGGTGCGGTCGGCCAGGACGATGCTTTGCAGCGAAGGCTGTTTTTGCACGTCTTGAATATACAGCTGGTAGTCGGAATATTCAGTGGTCAGCAGGGCGGTCACGCTCAAGGTGGACAGCAGCTGCAGATTTGCTTGCTGGC
>CAYHXK010000267.1:0-4212 GCA_964360125.1 uncultured Sterolibacterium sp. | reverse complement strand
CCCTTTACTGTCTACGGGGGAGAGTGAAGTATAAACCGCCCCTTTAGAAATACGGGGGGGGTTACAGATACATAGACCTTCGAAGCCTACTCTGAACGCATAGCGGCGACAAGCACTAGCCTCTTCCAATCAGAATGCAATTCATTCGATACTGCTGATGGCTATGCCGCAAGGGGAAACCTCGCGTAGCTTGGTTACAGCCCGTGCCGGCCCAAAGCCCAGGTCACATGTTCGCGCACCAGCGCCGAGGCATCTTCCCGGCGCGATCTTAACGCGGCGATGACCTCCGGGGTGGCCGGCGCATTGCCCAGGCCGACCGCCAAATTCCTCAACCAGCGTTCATGGCCGATGCGGTATATCGCCGAACCTGCCATCCGTTCCCTGAATTCCTCCGCGCTCCAGCTGAACAACTCGGACAAGCGCAATGTATCCAGGCCATGGCGCACGGCGAAATCATCCTCGCGCGTATGCGGCGCATTCCGGTTCCACGGACAACACAACTGACAGTCATCGCAGCCATACACACGATTGCCGATCAACGGACGCAGGTCGAGCGGAATGCTGCCTTTAAGCTCGATGGTCAGGTAGGAAATGCAGCGCCGCGCATCGAGACGATAGGGCGCGACGATGGCGCCGGTGGGACAGGCGGCGATGCAGGCGCTGCAAGTGCCGCAGTGATCGCTCACCGGGATATCGGGCGGTAGCGGCAGCGAGCAGTAGATTTCGCCGAGAAAAAACATCGAGCCCGCTTCGCGCGACAGCAGCAGGGTATGCTTGCCGCGCCAACCGAGGCCGCTTTGGGTTGCGAGCTCAACTTCCAGCACCGGCGCCGAGTCGGCGAAAACGCGATGAATGAACTTGCCGGCTGGATCGCCAAGGAAATTTCCGTCGAGCTTGCCCACTTCGGCCTCGATGCGCTCGGCCAGTCTTTGCAGCCGGGCGCGCAGCAGCTTATGGTAGTCGCGACCCAGCGCATAGCGCGAGATATAGGCGCGTTCGGCGTCGGCGAGGGTTTCCTGCGCTGTGGCGGCAGTGGTGGCCGAGGGCCAGTAGTTTAGCTGCGCCGAGATGACGCTCACGGTGCCGGGAACCAGTTCGCTTGGCCGGGCGCGCTTGACGCCGTGGCGTGCCATATAATCCATTTCGCCGTGGAAACCGGCTTCCAGCCAAGCCAGCAGACCGGTTTCCGCCGCACCGAGATCGTCGGCCGAGGCGATGCCGACGGCGGCGAAGCCGAATTCTTGGCCCCACTCTTTGATATTCGCGGCTAGCACCTGCCAATCTGGAGAATGTTTCGAATGCATGCCGACCAAGACCCTAAGCCTGACCCTCCGGAGCGGAAGGTGTCCCGATCGGATCATAACGCCTCAGACCTGATCCTGCCCGATGAAGCGGCAACCATGGCCCTGGGTGCTGCGCTGGCGCCCGCACTGGTGGCTGGACAGGCGCCAGGAATCGTCATCTTTCTCGAAGGCGACCTCGGCGCCGGCAAGACCACGCTGGTGCGTGGCCTGTTGCGCGCACTGGGTTATACCGGCAAGGTAAAAAGTCCGACGTTTACAATGGTTTAACTTTATGCTATTACTAGATTAAACTTGTATCACTTTGATTTTTATCGGTTCAAACAAGCGGAAGAATTTATCGATGCGGGCTTCGACGAATACTTTCTGGGCGAGGGCATCTGCCTCGTCGAATGGCCGGAAAAAGCTGGCGCGTATCTGCCGCCAGCCGATTTGTGCCTGCGGCTTTCCGTCATCGCTGACGGGCGGCGCGCCGAGTTGCGGTGCGGCAGCGAGAAGGGACGGCAATGCCTGACGCAATGGCTTTCCTGCATCGCCGACAATCCCGGCGCAATGCGCTCAAGTTCGCCGCCGCCGCGCTGACGCTGCTGGTCACGCGCAGCGGATCGGCTGCGTCCGCGCCCGGGCAAACCAGCATGCTGGCGGTGCGCGTCTGGCCATCCCGGGATTACACCCGCATCACGCTGGAGCACAGCGAGTCGCTGCAATACTCTTACCTGCAAGTCAAGGATCCAGAGCGCCTGGTCCTGGACCTTGAGGGCATCGAATTCAACTCGGTGCTGCAAAACCTGCCCGGCAAAATCTCCGAAACCGATCCCTACATCAAGCTGATTCGCGCCGGACGCAACAAGCCGGGCGTGGTGCGACTGGTGATCGAACTCAAAGGCGAGCATGGCGCCGTCAAGCCGCAGGTGTTCACGCTCAAACCGGTGGGCGAATACGGCCACCGGCTGGTACTCGACCTCTATCCGAGCGAACCGCCGGATCCCTTGATGGCGTTGTTGGAAAAAAGCCGTGAGCAGTCGCCGAAGGCTGACGGCAAGCTGGACGGACCGGGCAAAAAACCCGCTGCGGCTTCGGAAAAATCCAATATCTCACGTCTCGTCACCATCGTTCTGGATCCAGGGCATGGCGGTGAGGATCCGGGCGCCGTCGGCCGCGGCGGCAGTCATGAAAAGGATGTAACGCTTTCCATCGCGCAGCGGCTCAAGGCCAAGATCGATGCCGAGGAAAACATGCGTTCGGTGCTGACGCGCGACGGCGATTATTTCATTCCCTTGCATCAGCGTGTTGCCAAGGCCCGCAGAGTACAGGCCGACCTGTTTGTCTCGGTGCATGCCGATGCCTTCATCCAGCCGACGGCGCGCGGTTCCAGCGTTTTTGTGCTCTCCGAAAACGGCGCTTCGTCCTCTGCGGCGCGCTGGATGGCGCAACGCGAGAATGCCGCCGACTTGATCGGCGGCGTCAATATCGGCGTCAAGGACCCCTATCTGGCGCGCACGCTGCTTGATCTTTCCCAGACGGCAACCAACAGCGACAGCCTCAAACTAGGCAAAGCCGTATTGGGCGAACTCGGCAACATCAACGCGCTGCACAAGGGGCGGGTCGAACTGGCCGGTTTCGCCGTGTTGAGGGCGCCGGATATCCCGTCGATCCTGGTCGAGACGGCTTTTATTTCAAACCCTGAAGAGGAAAAAAAGCTCGCCGACGAGAATTACCAGGACAAGATGGCCGAGGCCATCCTGCGGGGCATCAAGCAATATTTCGCCAAGAATCCGCCACTCGCCAAATCCAGGCTGGCATTTGCCAACTAAGAAAGCTTCCGCAGTAATCCGAGTCCAAGCGAGGGCAAGCGGGCTGGACTGATATAATTCGCCCTTTTTCGGCAAGACACAGCGGCAATGTTGGTATTTCGCGGAATCCCTGAGCAGGCGACCACGTCCACGGTACTGACCATCGGCAATTTCGATGGTCTGCATCGCGGCCACCGGGCGCTGCTCGACCGGTTGACGGCTCAAGCGCGCAACGTGGCCCTGCCGGCGGCAGTGCTGACTTTCGAGCCGCACCCGCGGGAGTATTTTGCGCCCGACGAAGCGCCGGCACGGCTGACCAGTTTGCGCGAAAAGCTCAATTTGCTGGAAAGCTGCGGCATCGACCGGGTCTATGTCTGTCGCTTCAATGCCCGACTGGCGGCACTCAGCGCGGAAAGCTTTATAGAGGACATTCTGGTGCGTGGACTGTCTGTCCGCCACCTTATCATCGGCGACGACTTTCGTTTCGGCAAGAGCAGGCGCGGCGATTTCGCCATGTTGCAAAAAGCCGGCTGCGAGCACCGCTTCGGCGTCGAGGCGATGCATACCATCGACTGGCAGGGTGAGCGCGTCTCCAGCTCGGCTGTGCGCGAGGCACTGGAAGCGGGTGACATCGAACATGCGGCGCGCTTGCTCGGCCGTCCCTACTGCATCGCCGGACGGGTCGAGCATGGCGAGAAAGTCGGCCGCCAATTGGGATTTCCCACCGCCAATGTGCAACTCAAGCGCAAGCGTCTGCCGCTGGCAGGAATTTTTGCCGTGACGGTTGCCGGCGTCGCAGAACAGCCGCAGCCCGGCGCCGCCAGCCTGGGCGTGCGACCGACCCTGGGTGTCGGCCTGAAACCGATGCTGGAAGTGCATTTGCTGGATTTCGTGGGCAGCATCTACGGCGCCCACGTCACCGTCAATTTCCTGCATAAACTGCGCGACGAGGCCAGGTACGACAGTCTGGACGACCTCAAGGCGCAGATCGCCAAGGATGTCGACGCCACCCGAACCTATTTCCTGAATATGAAAAATGGCTGATTATCGCAAAACCCTGAATATGCCGGATACGCCCTTCCCGATGCGCGGCGATCTCGCCAAGCGCGAAACGGGCT
>CAYHXK010000266.1:0-4234 GCA_964360125.1 uncultured Sterolibacterium sp. | reverse complement strand
TTCCTTGTATTTGCTTTGCATGTCGGCGCCGGTCTGGCGCATTGTTTCGATCACCTTGTCCAGGGAGATTTTGTGCCGGCCGTCGCCGGAAAGCGCCAGGTGGGCGGCATTGATGGCCTTGACCGCGCCCATGGCGTTGCGCTCGATGCAGGGTATCTGCACCAGGCCGCCCACCGGGTCGCAGGTCAGGCCCAGGTTGTGCTCCATGCCGATTTCCGCCGCGTTTTCCACCTGTTCGATACTGCCGCCCAGGGCGGCGGTCAGTCCGGCGGCGGCGATGGAGGAGGCCACCCCCACTTCACCCTGACAGCCCACTTCGGCGCCCGAGATGGAGGAGTTTTCCTTGTACAGCGAACACAGCGCCGCCGCCGTCAGCAGGAAGTTGCGCAAGCCCTGCTGGTTCGCGCCTGCACAGAATCGCTGGTAATACATCATCACCGCCGGCACGATGCCCGCCGCGCCGTTGGTCGGCGCGGTGACGACCCGGCCACCGCTGGCGTTTTCCTCATTCACCGCCATGGCGTACAAATTCACCCAATCCAGCTCCCACAACGGCGTGCGCGTGTCACCCTTGGCCAGGAGCAGTTGGTGCAGTTTCCTGGCGCGGCGGCGCACCTCCAGTCCACCCGGCAGCACCCCGTCCTGCTCCAGACCGCGCTCGATGCACCCGCGCATCGCCAGCCAGATCGCATCCAGGTTGCGATTGATGGTCTCGGCATCGCGCAGCAGCAGTTCGTTTTCAAAAGCGATCTCGCCGATGCTCTTGTTTTGCGCGCGGCATAGCACCAGCAATTGTTCCGCCGAGCGGTAGTCGTGGCGCGGCGGGTGAGCCTGCGCCAGCGGCATGGCAAGCTCTGCATCGGTGGCAATGAAACCGCCGCCAATGGAAAAATAGGTGCACTTGAGTATTTCACCACCATCGGCGGCGCAGGCACGGAAAACCATGCCGTTCGGGTGCTGGGGCAACGCGGCGTCCCTGAGAAACAGCAACTGCGTGCTCACGTCGAACGGCAGCGGGTGCTGTCCCAGCACGGGCAAGCTACGACTGGTGTAAATTTTCTGCAACAGTGGTTCGATGGCGTCGATGTTGACGGTATCCGCCTGTTCGCCGCATAAACCCAGCAATACCGCCCGATCCGTGCCATGCCCCCGGCCGGTGAGCGCCAGGGAACCGTAGAGCGTTACGCTAATCGAGGCTAGCGTGGGCAGCAAGCCGCTTTGTTGCAATTCCAGGGCAAAGCGCCGCGCCGCCCGCATCGGCCCAATGGTATGGGAGCTGGAAGGTCCCATGCCAATCTTGAATAAATCAAAAACACTGACAGCCATGGCCGGTCTCTCTCCGCAGGTTTGTCCCGCAGCTTATCGCACCGAAGCCGATGGCGTCTTGCCTTGCCGGCGGCGAAATGTCTCGGATGGCAGTTCTCCGAACATCCGCTGGTAGTCGCCGGCAAAGCGCCCGAAGTGCCAGAAGCCGCAGCTGGCCGCAGCCATCGTCACGGATGGGGCGGACCTGAGTGTCCGGCGGGCGGCATTCAGCCGCACTGCCCGTAAAAATTCAGCGGGACTCAATCCCAGGACATCCTGAAAGCAATATTGCAGCGTCCTGCGGCTGGCCCCCGTGGCCTGGCAGATTTCAGCAACGCTGATCGGGCTATCAGCCCGCTCCCGGACAACTTCGCGCGCCGCCGCCACAATTTTCCAGCGGTTCGACGGCGCTATTCTGAGAGGAGGCAACATGGATTCGTCGATCAGCAGTTCAGCGAGATTTGAAAGCACTGCGTTCTCCAGGGCCAGCCTGAGCGGTGCATTGCCGAGCAGTTGGGGAGAGTGCTCCAGCATCTTGAAAACGCCGCAGACAAACGCGCGCAAGGATGTGACGCGCTGGTCGTGCGCCTTCATCAGGTGGGCATCGTCCATCCCGGTACACAGCTGCTGCCATTCCTGCTCCGACAATATGGAATGCAGCGAGTCCCATGAAACCACCAGCCCCGCCATGACCAGTCCGCTGGGGGAAAAAAATTCAAATCCACTCCTGCCGGAGAACACATGAACAGCCGAGTGGTGATCGGCAGCACCACAGAAAACCGCCGCGCCGGCCATTTCCAGGGGAACACCGACAGCCAGAAAATTGGCGTCCACGGCGCCGCTTTGCAACAGGGAATTACTGGTGGACTCTATGAACAGCAGGGTCTGTCCAAACTGCGCTTCCGAGATGGCGCCACTGAAAGTACCGGGTGACATCTGCGAGTAAACCTGGTTCCAGCCGCGCAGCAAAGCTGCCTGCTCCTCGGCATCGCTGGTATCAACATGGCAAAAGGCGCCGCCCATGCCGGCTGGAACATGCTCGGAAGTGACATCGGATATTTCGTACGCCATAGATCGAAGTACTGTCGAAAGGTCTGCCGATTGTTTGAATTGCTGAAATTAGCCGGGAATTTCCTGTTACCACTTAGACCGGTACCGAGCGTCGCTCACGGGCATTAAACCATGCAAATAACTTCTTCACCAGACGATACGCCAATCTGATCAACAGCAGCGCCAGAATGGCCTCGATCAACGTCACCACAAACGCGAATAAGCCATTCCAGCGGGCTTCGCGCCAACGGAACTTGGCAATCGCCCGGTCGCGGGCTATCTCGATGCTGTCGTAGAAAGTCGGCACCACCAGCAGCGTCAGGATGGTCGAGGTAATCGTGCCGCCGATGATGGCGATGGCCATCGGCCGGTAGAACTCCCCGCCTTCGCCCAGGCCGATGGCCACCGGCATCATGCCGGCAATCAGGGCGAAGGTAGTCATCAGGATGGGCCGCAAGCGCACCCGCCCGGCATGCATCAGGGCGTCCTCGCGACCGACGCCCTGCGCTTCTTCTTTACGCGCGCAATCGAGCAGCAGGATCGCGTTCTTGGCGACCAGTCCCATCAACATGATGACGCCGATGAAGCTCATCAGGTTCAGCGTCCCCTTGGTCAGCAGCAGAGCCACGACCACGCCGATGAGGCTCAACGGCAACGACAGCATGATCGCCAGCGGCGCGGTGAACGAGCCAAATTGAATCACCAGGGTCAGGTACATCAGCCCGATACCCATGACCAGTGCAATCCCCATCTCGCTGAAGACTTCCTTCTGGTCGCGCGACGATCCGCCGAGTTCCAGGCCGTAGCCGGCGGGGAAATCGATTTTCTCGGCGATTTTCATGGCGTCGGAGGTGACCTCGCCGGGCGAGCGTCCCTGCGCATTGGCCGATACCGCGATCATCCGCTTGCCGTCCGAGTGCTGTATCTGCGCCGGCCCCTTGCCCATGGTGACGGTGGCGATCTGGTCGAGCGGCACCATCATGCTGCTGCCGCTCACGGCGATCGGCAGATGCTCGATGTTGGCCGCGCTGACGCGGTCGTCCGGATGCAGTCGCACCGACACATCGCGCGATTCGCCGATGGGATCGACCCAGTCGCCCACCTCGACGCCGGCAAACGCCACACGCAATGCCTGCGCCGCGTCGCCCACCGATATGCCCAGCGCGTTGGCGAGACCGCGGTTGAGTTCGATCTTCAATTCGTCCTTGGGTTCCTGCTCGGAAAGCCCGACGTCGACGGCGCCGGGCACCTTGGCGAGTTTTTCCATGAAGTCGCCGGTGATGGCCATCAGGCGGCGCGAATCCGGCCCGGAAAACTGGATCTGCACCGGTTTCCTGGCGCCGTTGTTCAAGTCGTCGAGCACGGTATATTCGGCGCCGACGATCTGCTGCATAAACCGGCGCAGATCCACCGCGATCTCGCTGGCGGAGCGTTTGCGTTTGGTGCCCTTGCCGATATCCACATACACGCGGCCGCCGCCGGCGTTGACGTTGCTGTTGGTGGCCACGGTTTCCGGCAGGGTGCGCGCCAGCTCGGCGGCTTTCTCCACTTTCAGTTTGGAGTATTCCAGGCTGGCGGAAGAAGGCGTGCGCACTTCGATGACAACGAAACCCACGTCGGAGGCCGGCAGGAAGCTCGAACCTCCCACCTTCCACTGCAGCGCCAGGGCCGCCACCAAGCTCAGTGCGGCGATAATGGCCATATAGCGCCGGTGATGCAGCGCCCAGGCAATCACGTTGCCATAACGGTCCGACTGCCGATCAAACCACAGGTTGAAGCGCGCCAGCCGCTGGCCGATGCCGGTCTTGGGCCGATGCGCGTAACCAACCGGGTCGCCCCAGTAAGCTGACAGCATCGGATCAAGAGTGAAGGAGATGAA
>CAYHXK010000265.1:0-4266 GCA_964360125.1 uncultured Sterolibacterium sp. | reverse complement strand
GCCCGCCCCTGCTGCGCCAGCGGATAGCCGTCGAAAGTGGTGGCGACCGAATGCGTCTCGCCGGGGATATTGAAAAGCACCGAGGTGATGGCTCCGGCGAACAGCGTCCCCCAATAGATGCAGGAGAGCATGATGATCGCCGAAGTGGGCGCCATGGTGAAGGTCAGCGGCAGCAGGATGGCCACGCCGTTGGGCCCCCCCAGGCCGGTCAACACGCCGATGACGATGCCCAGCACGATGCCGATCACCATCATGCCGATGTTGTACCAGCTCAGCGCAATCGCAAACCCCTGAAACAAGGCATCCAGTTCAGCCATTCGGCGGTTCTCCTGGGATAGGTTTCAGTAGCCGAACAGGGCTTCCAGCGGCCCTTTCGGCAGCGGCACCATGAACTGCATTTCAAACATCCAGAACAGCAGCGCATTCACCCCCATGCTGACCAGCAGGGTCTTCAACCAGCCGCTCTTGTCCATCACTCGCATGAAGGCGGCAACGAAGATAGCCGAGGCAACATAGATGCCGAGAAACTTGATCGCCAGCACGTACACGGCGGTGGGCAGCAACACCAGCAGCACCGGCTTGAAGCGTTGCCAGGAGACGAAGATCTCGCGCTGCTGCTGCTTGCCGAAGAGCGATTTGAACAGCACCACCAGGCTCGCCAGGCAGAGGATGACGCCGATGCGCAGGGGAAAATATCCCGACTCCGGCCCGTCGCTGGCCCAGCCCGCGCCGATCTTGTAATTGTCGATCATCATCACCACGCCGACCGCGAAGATGCCGACCGCCGCGATGGCCTCCATCGCCCTGTGGGAAAGCCCGCCGCCCGGCGGGCTTTCCTGCTTCTGTTCCATTTCCATCTCCCTGGCCGACGATTACTATTACTTCTTGTGGGCGAAGCCGGCTTCGTTCATCAGCTTGTTGTGGAAAGCCTCGTCTTTCTCGAGAAACTTGACGAAATCCGGCCCGGTCAGGAAAACTTCCTTGAGGGCCTGCTTGGCCAGGTAATCTTTCCACTCCGGCGTGGCGGACACCTTTTTCAGCAGCTCGACGTAGAAATTCACCTGGTCCTTGGATGTCCCGGAGGGAATGAAGAAGCCGCGCAACATCTGGTATTCCACATCGATGCCGGATTCCTTGCAGGTGGGAATGTCCGCCCACGACTGGTCTTTGGTGACCTTGTCCTTGTAGACCATGCGTTGCGCGGAGAAGACGCACAGGGCGCGCACCTGGCCGGCCCGCCACTGGGCAACGTTTTCGCTGGGGTTGTTCACATTGGAATCGATGTGCTTGCCCACCAGCTGGGTCGCCGCCTCGCCGCCGCTCTTGTAAGGGATGTAGGTAAATTTCGTCCCGTTGATCTTGTCGAGCGCGACGGTAATGATGTGGTCCTCGCGCTTCGAGCCGGTGCCGCCCATCTTGAAGGATTCCGGAGTCCCGGCTTTCACCGCAGCGAGATATTCTTTCGCGGTCTTGTAAGGCGTCTCGACATTGACCCACAGCAGGAATTCATCCAGCGCGGTCATCGCCACCGGATTCAGGTCGCGCCAGTTGAACGGCAGGTTGACCGCCACCGGCAGAGTGTAAATCGCGGAGAACGCCGCCATCAGCTTGTGCGGGTCGCCTTTGGCGTCCTTGACGTCCATGATCCCCTCGGCGCCGCTGGCGCCGGACTTGTTCATGACCAGGATGGGCTGCTTCATCAACTGGTGCTTCAAGACGATGCCCTGGATGGTGCGCGCCATCTGATCGGCCGCGCCGCCGGCCCCGGCCGGGACGACGATCTCCACCGCCTTGGTGGGCTGCCAATCGGCCAGTGCGGGCGCCGCCAGGGCGCAGGCCAGCAGCGCGCCAGAGAGCGGCCGCAGGCAAGTCTTGTTGAATGATTTAAGGATCGGCGATTTCATGGTTTTCTCCTCCAGTGAGTTTTCAAGTTGTAGTACTTTAAGCCCGGCAGCGGGCATAAATGGCCAAAATCCAAAGCGGGTACAAGTACCGGCAAACCCGCCGCTGTCATGCCGCGTTGCGCGTGACAGTAGTTGATCGCGCGCCGGCAACACCGGCGAGATAGTCCATCGCCGCCGCCACGCCGCCCTGCCGGTGCGGGACGCCGGCCAGCGCCAGCCCCATCTCGACGCCGGCGAGCGTGCCCATCAGCGTCAGCTCGTTGAAGTCGCCGAGGTGGCCGATGCGGAAGACCTTGCCGGCGAGCTTGGACAGCCCTGTTCCCAGCGACATGTCGAAGTGGTCGAGCACGACTTTGCGGAATTTGTCGGCATCGTGACCCGCGGGCATCAGCACCGCCGTGAGCGAGGAACTGTAGGCGGCCGGATTGGTACACAGGATTTCCAGACCCCAGGCCCGCACGGCGCGCCGGGTGGCTTCGGCGAAACGCTGATGGCGCGCGAAGACATTCGCCAGGCCTTCCTCCAGCAGCATGTCGCAGGCTGCGGAAAGTCCGTAGATCAGGTTGGTGGGCGGCGTATACGGCCAGAAGCCGTTCTTGTTGGCCTCGAGGATATCGGCCCAGGCCCAGTAGGATTTAGGCAGTTTGGAGGACTTGGACGCCGCCATCGCCTTCTCGCTGAGCGCATTGAACGACAGGCCGGGGGGCAGCATCAGGCCTTTTTGCGAGCCGGAGACGGTGACATCGACTCCCCACTCGTCGTGGCGGTAATCGATGGAGGCCAGGGAGGAAATGGTGTCAACCATCAGCAAGGCCGGATGCCGGGCGGCGTCGATGGCGCGGCGCACCGCCGCAATATCCGCGGTCACGCCGGTGGATGTCTCGTTATGCACAATGCACACCGCCTTGATCTGGTGTTGCCGATCTTCTTCCAGGCGTGCCGCTATCCGCGCCGCATCGAGGCCCTGTCGCCAGTCGCCGGGGAGAAATTCCGCATCCAGGCCCAGGCGTCCGGACATCTTCTGCCACAAGCTGGCAAAGTGGCCGGTTTCATACATCAACACTTTGTCGCCGGTCGACAAGGTGTTGACCAGGGCTGCCTCCCAAGCACCGGTGCCCGATGCGCCATAAATCAGCACCGGGCCCTCCGTCTGGAATACCTTCTTGATGTCGGAGAGCACTTTCTTGCCGATGATCTGGAACTCGGGGCCGCGATGGTCGATGGTCGGGTTGTCCATCGCCCTGAGTACCCGGTCGGGCACGTTGGTCGGACCGGGGATTTGCAGGAAGTGACGGCCGCTGGCCTTGTGGGTGAGCTTCAACATACTGCACGCTCCATGAAATTGTATGCAGAATCCTATGCGATTCAAAACCCCCTGTCAATCGAAGCGACTCTCGCCGGCCCATGAAAATTCTGTTTAAATCGTTGCAGCAAACGAAATACAGCCGCACAAGTGATTTTTCCCGGCGACCCGTGTATATTTTATGCTCCGGTCAGAGTGCGATGAATAATATTGATATTGTATGCAAAATATAGATATAGCGATACCTGAGGAAACTCCGGACAAAACTTCCCTGCACCTGAAAGTGGCCGATATCCTGCGTGACAAGATCACTTTCGGTGAACTGGCGCCGGGCATGCGGCTTACCGAGAGAGTGCTGTGCGAAGAACTGAAGGTGTCGCGCACGCCCCTGCGGGAGGCGCTGAAAACCCTCGCCAGCGAGGGACTGGTGGAGCTGCTGCAAAACCGCGGCGCCATGGTGACGCCGATGACCCTCGCCGATACCGCGCAGACTTTCGAGGTGTTGAGCGTTCTTGAGGGCCTCGCCGGCGAGCTTGCCTGCGCCCGTGCGGATGTGACGGCCGTGGCCGAGCTGCGCCAACTGCATGAGCGCATGCGTGCTTGCTACCAGCTCGGGGACCGCGAGGGCTACTTCGAACTCAATCAGGCGATCCATGCCCAACTCTTTTTGCTGTCCGGCAATCCCGTATTGGCATCCACTCACGACAAGCTCAATCTGCGTCTGCGACGGGCACGGTATTTCGCCAATGTCAGCCAGTCGCGCTGGGATCGCGCCATGCAAGAGCACGACCTGATCATCGAAGCGCTGGAGGCAGGGAATGGCAAGCGTTTGCGGGCGCTCATGGAAGAACATATACGCAACAAGTGCGATGTAGTGATCGCCGCATTGCTCTCCAGCGGCACCGTCAGTGCCATCGGCTCGCCTGCCACAACTGGCTTGGCCTTGAAGCGCCGCGCAGCGAGGGGCAAACGCGCTCCCAGGCGCGGAGAGTCTATTTCTTGATATAAGGCACGTATTCCCTGTCGGAACTGCAAATATGGCCGACCAGCCAGTTCCTC
>CAYHXK010000264.1:0-4305 GCA_964360125.1 uncultured Sterolibacterium sp. | reverse complement strand
CGAGGGCGGCCGCACCGTCGGCGCCGGCGTGGTGGCCAAGGTCATCGAGTAAGCGGCGGGTGACGCTCCGGATAAGTCCGTCATTGCGAGGCCGAAGGCCGCGGCAATCCAAGATTGCTTCGCCTGCGGCTCGCAATGACGGTGAAATGAAAATACGAAGGTCATAACGGTTCATAGAAGCTCTTTTCGCCGGGCGGTCGGGTTTTGAAACGTTTGTGCAGCCAGAAATATTGCTCGGGAAAGCGCCGAACTTCGCTTTCGATGAAAGCGTTCATGCGAAGCGTGTCGGCCTCGATGCTTTCACCGGGGAAATCCGTCCAAGGCGGACCGATGTTGACCACATAGCCCTGCCCTTCCGGCAACATGCGCGTGACCACCGGCAGCACCACTGCATCCGCCAAGCGCGCCAGGCGCGACAAGCCGGTAATGGTCGCCGTCGATACGCCAAAGAACGGCACGAAGATGGTATCGCGCTGCCCATAATCCATGTCCGGCAGATAATAGAATGGCCGGCCGCTACGCATCGCCCGGATCGCCTGCCGCGTACCTTCCTGGCGCGAGAGCAAGGTGGAATCGCCGAAACGCGAGCGTCCCTTGAGGAGAGCGGCATTGAACAGCAGATTCTTCTGGTTGGCGTAAATGCTGACCAGGTCGAGTTCCAGGGTCAGCCTGGTCCAGCCCATGTCGAGACCGACGAAGTGCGGCACCAGCAGGATGGTTGGCTGATTTCGAGCGATTTCAAGATACTCGCGGCCCTCTATGCCGACGATCCGGCGCAGTCGTTGCGAAGGCGCCCACCAAAGCAGGCTGCGCTCCAGGAAGCTGCGGCCGAAAGCCATAAAATGTTTTCTGGCCAGCAGCTCGCGCTCGGGTTCGGTCATCTCGGGGAAACACAGGCGCAGATTGGTCAAGGTCACATGGCGCCGCTGGCGGGCAAATATGTAGAGCAAGTAGCCGAATCCGCGTCCCAGCCGGGCCAGCCGTGCCAGCGGGAGCCAGCGCAGCAGCCACATCAATGCCAAGGCCAGGCGGGTCATCTGGGCTTTTAGCGTGAAACACAGTTACGCAGCGCCCCGTAACCCACGAGCGCAGCGAGCCATTGGT
This sequence comes from uncultured Sterolibacterium sp., assembly GCA_964360125.1. Lineage (GTDB taxonomy): Bacteria > Pseudomonadota > Gammaproteobacteria > Burkholderiales > Rhodocyclaceae > JACRAR01. Next base: position 3,201 of record CAYHXK010000264.1, on the reverse strand, counting down.
AGCCCCCGCCTGGGCGGGGGTTGGGGGTGGGGGCGTAAATCCTGTTTTTGAACGATTTCATGGCACGGGGGTGGTCTGACGACCATGCGAGTTAGGAGGAAGCGCGCCTGCCGGCACTTTATAGCGGTTGTACGCCCACAGATACTGCCCCGGACACTCGCGAATCAATGTCTCCAACTCCCGGTTGAGTTGCGTCACTCGCTGCTCAAGCGTGCCTGTCAGCGGCGCCGTGAGAGGGCGAAGTTTGAGGTGGTAGCCCGCGCCATAGGCCAGGCGTTCGGCATAGGCCAGCAGCACCGTGGCGCCACCCTCGGCCAGTCGTGCCGCCAGGGTCATGGTATACGCCGGACGGCCGAAAAAGGGCGCCCATATCCCCTCGCCCATGCCGGGAACCTGGTCTGGCAGCATGCCGATGGCTTCCCCGCGCTTCAGCGCTTTCATCAGCAAGCGTACCCCGCTCAGATCGGCTGGCGCCAATGTGAGGGATATTCCGCTGCGACGGTTTTGCACCAGCGCCTGGAGCCATTTCTGCTTTGGCGGGCGATAGAGTACGGTAATCGGGCGGTGGGCGGCGTAATGCTGCGCGGCGATTTCAAAACAGCCGAGATGCGGCGTCAAGAACAGGATGCCGCGGCGGCGATTTTCATCACGCCAAGCGGCTTCAACCAGTTCCCAGCCACTCACGCGCACAACGCGGGCGGCCAATTCCTCCGGCGATTGCAGCCAGATTCTGGGCAATTCGAGAATGCTCTTGCCGGTCTCGGCGATGATGGCGGCGTATGCGGCCCGGGCCCAGTCGCCCGCCAGCGCAGTGTTGTCGCGTAGATTGCGGCGATAGGTGGGGGAGCAAGCGAACACCACCCAGCCGAGCAATGCGCCGAGATTGTGCAGCAAAGGCAAGGGTAGCCGGGACAGGATACGGATCAGTACAGTCATCACAATACGCTATACCTGCAATGATGCAGAGGCTGAATTGTCCGCGATCTGGCGACGTGGGGGAAGACCAATTATCCTGGAATCCGTAGTTGGACGCATCCGATTGCCAAGATAAGCGGTCAACTGCGAACCGCGGTTTCCAGGATCATGTAACCAAGCGACTGAAATGCTATTATTTGCAAACGAATTTCCCGCGGTATGCCGGCGCCTTGGTGAGTTGTGCCGCAAATTGCCGAAATTCCCTGATCAGAGGATATTCATCCATTAATCCAAGCGATCAAATTATTCCGATGACGATCGGCCAGTTGTCCGAAATTGGGGGCAATGGGTTGATTTTGCCTGATTTTATTGGTTTGCGCGGCGATGGCTTGTATGTCAATGCATCCAAGATTGGATCCTCGGAAAACTTTCTACAGTTTGTCGAGCGGGTTTTTTCTGCGGCAGCCTATTTCGCCGACCTCGACTATTCGTTGTTTCTGAAGCTTCTCTATGAACCCGATGCGCCTGAATTGCAGGCGAATGGCGGTAGCGGCAAAAACGATCTGCGTCTGGCGAGAGAAATCGCAGCATTCAAGACCGACCGCCTGGAAATCTACCGCGATCCAAAAGTTGATAGAAGCGGGGATCTGGCGGAATACCTTTTCGAGCCCGTGACGCTGGAGCTGAGCTTTGAGGAACCAGTATTCGGACCCCCGGAAATTGAAGATGACGATGCCAGCCGCCCAATTCTCGGCTACAAAAGCATCAAAAAATCGATCTCGGTAAAGCTTGACCCGGACGAATTCGTTGCCGCGATGTGGCTCAAGGGGATACGCTACGGACTCGAGATGACGAGAGTGCGAGCGGCGATTAAGAACAACAGCATGGAACGGCTGGTAATTGCCCGTTCCCGCCTACCCAGGCCCGGGATGGATGCAAGTATCAGGGAACTTTCCAACACCATGCATCGGGACCATACTCCCAAGAGGCTTGCCGATGGCCGAGTCGACCTCAGCAGCTTCAGCATTCATTTTCCGCAGATAGCGGCCGATGCGCGCCTAATGAAAAAAATTCCTCGGGTGCTCGGCAAACCGGGCTGGAACGTGCGCGGCATAGTCAGCGATCCTGGCATCCCGAAGGATTTGAACATGGAAATCATGGCGGGTCCGGGTACCCGCATCGAGCGAGTCGAAAATGAGGAGTTCATCGTTGCATCGATCTCCGGCTTCCTCCACATCGACGCCAAATCCAATCTTATTTCGGTGACGGAAAAAATCGTCAGCAAGCAGGGTGTGAACATGCACACCACCGGAAACCTGGAGCTGAGCGGTGCGGACTACGAAGAACATGGGGAAGTTCAGGAGAAGCGCCAGGTCACTGGCCACAACATGACATTCCTGGCCAATGTCTATGGCCAGGTCGTATCCGATGGCGGGATCATCGAGTTGAAATCCAATCTCGCGGGTGGCGCGGCCAGGAATTCACACGGCAGCATAGTCATAGAAGGAACGGCGTCAAACGCCACCATCGAGGCCAATGGCGGAGAAATTACGCTCAACATGGCCCAAAACACGCTTATCATCGGCAAGAAAGTCAAGATCCAACAGGCGGTCAATTGCGAAATCATGGCCGAAGAGGTCGAAGTGGAGAACTGCAGGGGGTGTGCAGTTGCCGGCAAAGCAATATTGATCCACAACGCCGACGTTTGGAAAGGCACTGAATCGCTCGTGACCATCCATCTGCCGGACCCTGCTGCGTGGAACCAGCGCAGAGAGGACTTGGACAAGCAGATCAAGGCAAACCGGCTCACCCTGGAGGGAAAGCAGGGAAACCTGGAACAAATTTCCAATCAGGCCGAAGTACGCAAATTTCTCGCCTTGCGCCAGAAAATCGAATCGAACGAGATCAAAGTCACCCCGGAACAAGAGGCCGGCTGGAAGACCACGCTCCTGCGCTACGCCCCGGTGTTACGGCAACTCGACAAGTTGGCCGCTGACATTCGCAAGCTGCGGGACGAAGATCGATATCTGGGCGATCAGTTACAGAAAGTTCATGACGCACAGACCCAGGCAGAAGCGGCGATTTCCTGCGTAATTCAGAATGTTCGCGGCGAGACGGTGGTCCGGACGCGGTACGGTCCAGTCGAAGGTTTGCTGTTCCCCAATCTACCCCACAAGGAATTGCACTTGCGGCTGCGCGAATCCGGCGAGGCGAGCGATCAAGTGTTCTCCGACGACAGCGGGGCGTATGTCTGGCTTCTAACGCCGCAGAGTTGACCGGCAAGCC
>CAYHXK010000263.1:0-4314 GCA_964360125.1 uncultured Sterolibacterium sp. | reverse complement strand
TCGCCCTGCAGCTTGAAGCTGGTGACTTTCGAATTGCCGGAGGGCGCCCATTTCCACACGAAATCGCCGACCAGGGTGCGACTCCTGCCGCTGTAAGCGAAGCTGGGCGTCGTCGGGTCGTCTTGCCGCTCGCGCGGATCGGCGCCGACCCAGGAGAGGCCGGCGCGCCAGCTCTGGGAGACGCCGATATCGCCGCCGGCATGGGCGGTCAGCGCGACCAGCACGCTGCCGTTCCGGTTGCGGTCGGTGGCCGGAAAATTTCCGCCGCGTGCCGCCTCGGCGCCGAATTCGATGAAGGTATCGGTCGGCGCCAGCCATTTCAACTGCACGCCGTCGTTGCGCAACTGGCCGCCGAAGAACGCCTTGTAGGCCAAGGGCGCATCGGAAAAATCCCAGACATGCGCATGCTGTTCGTTCTGGTAGCCGATCCCGGAAAGAAAACGTCCGGCTTTGAGGTTAAAGCCGTCGGCGAGTCCCAGCGTCTGCACGAAACCTTCCTCCACCTGAGGCGCGGCGCCTTCCTCGGGCGGCAACGCCACTGTCATGCGACCGCGAAACAGCCGGTCGATGTTGGCTTCCAACACCAGTTCCGACTCGCCCAGGCTGAACCCGCGCGGCGGCGGCGCCACCTCGCCGAGGGATGGCGCGAAACCGTCGATCCGATAGGGATGGCTGGCCGGATCGACTTTCTGGCTGGCGTACATGCCCGAAAGAATCAGCGAAATCGCCGGATTGAAGGCGCTCACGGAAATCGGGGTATTTGGGGTCTGCTGCGCAACCGATGGCGCACGGCCGGCGGCTTGCGCCTGGGTGGCCAGTTCTTCCGCCTTGCCGGCCAGCGTTTCGGCTTGGGCGAGACGCCGTTCCAGCGCCTCGATGCGCTGCTCGTAAGTTTCCTTGATGAGACGCAACTCATCGCGTAGCGCTTGTATTCCGGCTTCGCCAGCGGCGAACACCGGGAAAGAAATAGCCAGTGACAAAGCCAATGTCAGCAACGCCGCCAGTGAACGAATGCGGTATATCTTCATGATGTACTCCAAAGCAAATGAGCAACCCTCGCGGGGACAACGCCACGCCGCGCAGGGATGATTCAAACAGGCTTCAGAGGGGCGAAGGCGGGGCGCGCGCGGCGTAAGGGAGGACGCCTGGAGCTGGAACGCGGAGAAATTCAGTGCGCACCGGCGTTTCCGCCAATGCCGATGGCACTGCCGGAAACTGGGCCAGCGGCGGCGCGGCGGCGGCAAGCGCGGTGAAAGCCAGGCAGGTGGTGCACACATGCGAGAGGCTCGGCAGGGAGCCTGGACCGTCCTCGTTGCCCGGCTGCGTCACGGATTCGGCGGCGAAGCCGAAATGGCCGATCAGATGCGCGAACGCCGCCTGCTGCGCGCCGAGCAGGAACAAGGCGCAGAGCAGGAGGATCAGTTGGCGAGGGCGGGGTTTCGTCACAGAGTGCATGGAGGGCGCATCAAACCACAATCCGCAAGCAGAGGCAACTTCGCCATTATTTTCAGTGAAGAACCGCTGACGGCTCAGCCAGCAAGAAATTTGTTGACAATATCTTTTCGATAGATGAGAATCATTCTCATTCTTATCTGATAATTTTTGTTGCCATGCACTACCCATCCCGCCCGCAGCTACGTCAGGTACCGCCGCCGCAGCACTCGCCGACCCCAGCGCTGGACAGCGCTGCGCTGTTCGGCAAGGGCGTCGAGGTATTGATCGCGCATGGCGGCGAAACCTATCGCTTGCGTCGCACGCGGCAGGGCAAGCTGATTTTGACCAAATAGCCACCGATTTCCGCGGCAGCGTCTCGCTTTGCCGCATCCAGCCAGCCAGCCGGCGCATCGGCAAGCCAGCCAAAGACAGAATTGCATTTACCTTTGGAGGTTTGCCATGTGTTTGCTTCGCTCACTATTTCTCGTTCTCGGCGCCGGTCTGTCGTTCACCGCCGCCGCCCTCGAATATCCCATCGGAACACCCTACAGCCTGGCCGGCATGGAGATCGCCGCCGTGTATCTGCAAGCGGTGGAAATGGAACCCGAAGGCCACATGCGCAAGGCCGCCGAGTCCGACATCCATCTTGAGGCCGATATCCACGCCCTGGCCAACAATCCGAACGGTTTTCCGGAAGGCTTCTGGATGTCCCACCTGATGGTGAAGTACGAAATCACCAAGCTACCGGGCAACGAGACGACCAAGGGCGACATGATGCCCATGGTGGCCAGCGACGGCCCGCATTATGGCGACAACGTGAAACTCAAGGGACCGGGAAAGTACAAGCTCAAGTTCATCATCTATCCGCCCGGCGCCAAGGAAAACACCCAGGGCAACCACTTTGGCCGCCACACCGACCGGGCCACCGGCGTGCGGCCCTGGTTCAAACCCTTGGAAGTGGAGTGGGAGTTCACCTACGCCGGTATCGGTAAAAAGGGTGGGTACTGAGATGAAGCGACTGCTGAAATGCGCGGCAAAGTCTACCGTGGTAACGGCCTTGGTGTTCGCGGGAAACACGGCCCAGCCCGCTGAGCCTTCCAGCACCGAACTGATGGCCGAACTGAAGCGACTTTCCGAGCGCGTCCAGAAGCTGGAAAGGGAGAACGCGGATCCGCAAGCGAGGCAGAACGCTTCGCCCGTTCCGCAAAGCGGCCTCGATGCGCGGGTAAAGACCCTTGAGACGCGCAATGCGCAGATCGACGAGGCTTTGAACAAAGACACCATCAGCGACAAGGAGCCTGAGCTGACCGCCAGGCTTAAGGGATCCGAATATACTGCCCTGGATATCCAGAGGCAGGCGAAGATAATTGAAGGGCTTGATGGCTTCTCGGCTGGCGTCAGCTTCACCAGCGTCGGTCAGCGGCTGGTGGGTGTCGACACGAGCCCTGGCACGATCGTCAACTACCGTGCAGACGTCACCGTGACCACGCCGACCGTCAGCACCGGAAACGTCAATAGCAAGCTCTTCGGCCATTTCCGCATCGGCCAAGGCAAGGGCGTTTCAGAGAAACTGACCGCGTTCGTCGGTCCCAACGCCAGTTCCTTCCAGCTCGGTTCGGTCATCGAACCCGACTCCAGCGCAGTGATGCTCGCACAAGCTTGGTACCAGGCAGACATTCCCCTGCCGCTCACCGGCGTCAAGTCCTTGTCGCGCGAGAAACTGACGGTGAACTTTGGGAAGATGGACCCTTTCGGATTCTTCGACCAGAACGCGGGAGCCAACGACGAGACCCGGCAGTTCTTGTCCAGCACCTTCGTACACAACGCCCTCCTCGACAATCCTCTCGCGGCGAACATCGGGGCAGACGGCTTTGGGTTTTCGCCCGGCTTGCGGCTGGCCTACCTCAACGAGCGCAGGAAGCCCTCCGAGAGTTATGGGCTGTCGCTGGGCATCTTCGCTTCGGGCAAAAGCGCCAACTTCAGCGAATCGATGAAATCGCCGTTTGTCATCGCCCAGGCCGAAACCAAGCAGCGGCTGTTCGGCGGACTGGAAGGAAACTATCGCACCTTCGTTTGGCGTAACGGCCAAGCCCCGACCTTCGTTGCCGGACAGACGGGGCAGCACACGGGATTCGGTCTCAACTTCGATCAACGCATCCATGATGCCATCACAGTCTTCGGGCGGTACGGCGCAGCCCGCGGAGACGGGTTGCCGTTCGACCGCACCGCGAGCCTCGGCACGCAGATTGCCGGCAGTTATTGGCGGCGGGCCGCCGACGCGCTGGGCATCGCCTTCGGTGTCAACCGCGCCAGCGCGGATTTTCGCACCCAATCAGCCACCCTCGACGCCGACGGCAACGGCGTTCCTGACTACGGCTTCGCCGCCGACGGCTGGGAAAAGACCGCCGAAATTTTCTACCGCTATCAGATACACAAGGGCTTCGATATTACCCCAGACTTCCAGTTGATACGCAACCCTGCGGGTAATCCGGATGCCAAGACGGCCAGGATCCTGGGCGCACGCATCCAGTTGACTTACTGACGGAGGCCACACGACCATGTCCGCCGTCCCAATAGCCCTCGTGCTCCCCCATTTCCTGCTGGTCATCGCGTTCTGGCTGGGCTTGGGCTGGGCGACGGACAGCCACGCCCAGCCCAGCGAACTACCGACTTTTCATGTCGTTGCCAAGGGCGGCCGGCTGTCGCCCGAGCGCATCGAAGTCCCCGCCGGCAGGCGCATCAAACTCATCCTCCGGAATGAAGGGCCGGGACCAATGGAGTTCGAGAGTCTCAACCCGCGAATCGAGAAGGTACTCGCCGCCGGCGGCACATCTTTCGTCGTCCTGCCGCCGCTGAAGCCCGGTACCTATACCTTTATCG